>DATBSM010000102.1:0-9491 GCA_036559785.1 Gemmatimonadales bacterium | reverse complement strand
GTTCGGGGCGACTGGGGCAGCAGCATCGCCACCGGACGCCCGGTGCGCGCCATGATCTCAGCCGCCTGGCCGGCGACGGTCAGCCTGGTGGGACTGTCGCTGGTCCTGAGTTACATCCTCGGCATCATCGTGGGGGCAGTTCAAGCCACTCGAGGCGGCCGGCTCGATACCACGCTGTCGGTGGTCACCGTGACCTTGTTTGCGCTCCCGGGCTACTGGCTCGGGCTCATGCTGGTCATGGTCTTTACCTACTGGGCGCGCGCCCTGCCTGCTTTTGGCGCGGCCGGGTTCGATGCCGACTTCCTCACTGGGTGGGACAAGGTCGCGGACCGGCTACGGCATCTCGCGCTACCCTTGGCGACGCTGACGCTGATCGGGATAGGTGGCACCGCGCGCTTCGTACGGGGCGCGATGCTCGACGTCCGCGAGGCGCCACACGTGGCCATCGCCCGGTCAAAGGGATTGTCTCCCGTGCAGGTAACGTTGCGGCACGTGCTGCGGAACGCCTTGATCCCGGTGCTCACCTTGCTCGGCCTTTCCCTGCCCGCGCTTTTCTCCGGTGCGGTGTTCATCGAGGCGATCTTCGCCTGGCCCGGCGTGGGACGGATCATGGTTGAGGCAGTGGGAGCGCGGGACTATCCGGTGATCATGGCGGCAACCGCGGTGAGCGCGACGCTGGTCGTGGCAGGCAACCTGCTGGCAGAAGCGCTGACCGCCTGGGCCGATCCCAGGCTGCGAGCGCAGCCCTCGGGAGGGGCGGCTCCTAGATGAGGGGAGGGAGCTCCCTGCTGCACGATCCCCGGGCACGATTCGGCCTGGCGGTTCTCGTGCTCGCCATTCTCGCGGCGATAATGGCACCGCTCCTGGCCGTGGACCCCTCGCTGCAGCGGGACATTGTGGCCACCCGGTTCCTGCCTCCACTCCGCACCGACCTCCACGGGGCCTTCCATCTGCTCGGCACCGACCGTTTCGGGCGGGATGTGTGGTCTCGCCTGGTGTTTGGTGCCCGGGTATCGCTCGGGGTGGGCCTTCTGGCGGTCCTGCTCTCGGTCGTGATCGGCATGGCGGTCGGGGCCGCGGCCGGGTTCTGGCAGGGACGCACCGGGCTGGTCCTGCTCGGCCTCACCGACTTTGCTCTCGCGCTTCCCCGCGTGGTGTTGCTACTGCTCCTCGCCTCGCTGTGGCAGCCGAGCGCGGCGCTGGTAATCATCGTGCTCGGCCTGACCGGATGGATGACGATTGCTCGCCTGGTCCATGGCGAGGTGCGCGCTCTCGCCGCGCGACCGTTCGTCGAGAGCGCGGTGGCGTTGGGGGTGCGAGGTCCGCGCGTGCTGGTCCGCCACATCCTGCCTAATGCGCTGACCCCGGTGATCGTGGCGGCGGCGCTCGGCGTGGGGAACGCGATCATGCTGGAAGCGGGGCTCTCGTTTCTGGGACTGGGCGTGCAGCCACCTACCCCCTCCTGGGGGAACCTGATTGCGTCCGGGCGGGACACCCTGGTCAACGCTCCCTGGGTGGCTACCGCGCCTGGCGTGGCGCTGGTACTGGTGGTGGTGGCGGCGACGTTGCTGGGGGATGCGGTACGGGACCGGCTGGATCCGGCGGTAAGGCGGTAAGGCGGCTCACTTCTCACTCCCTATCCACTCGCCTGACCCCAACACCTCATCGATTCTCTTCTCCAACACTGCGAGGGCGCCGGGCGCCGCGCCGCATCCGTGATCGTGCTCGATACGCTTGGTCCGCTCTCGGAGGTTAATGATGGTGATCGCCGCCGGCAGATCGGTGACGTAGCGTCCGCAGGCCGGCTCAGAGGCAGCGTAACGACTGGCAAAGCCGAAGTATCCGGCTTTCTCAAGCTCGACCAGCAGGGAGTCCACCCGGGCCGGGGGAATCTGTCCCTTTGCCGTGCCGAGGAGGCGAACATGGGCCCGACCCTGGAAGGTGACCTGGCCCGAAGGCGAGACGGAGATGGTGTACACCGGGCAGGTACCGAAGCAGGACGTGCGTTCCAGGCTGATTGCCGGCGCCGGTCCCGTGACCTTGCTCGGCTCCTGGGCCGGGGCGCGAGGGGCTCGCGCAGCACAGGCGGACAACCCCAGTGCCAGGCCCATGATGGCGAGCCTGATCACGGCGTTACCGGAACCCGCCTGGCGTTGCTGGTGACTCCGTTCGAGAGCACGAGGTCTACCTCGTGACGAACGCCCGGGAGCTCTGCACTGCCACCCCGGGCCAGAGACAACACTTCACCGGTGCGAGCGTCCCGCACCATCACCATGGGGTGTGCCCGTGCGTCCCATTGAATGCCCGTTCCGCCACTCGTCAGCCGTCGCACGGTGACAGACTGCGGCCCGGCACCGGTTCCCTGCTGCATGCCCGGCGTCACGGGCACTGGAGCCCGGCGAACCGCTTGTCGGCCGGGACCGCTGAGACGAAGGGTGGTCACCTGCCTGGCTTGAGCATCCGAGACTGGCACCGCGAAGGCAAAGGTCTTCTGTCCTTCCGGCAGGTCGGCGATCTCTTTGGGAGCAAAGGAGAAGGTGAACAGTGTAGCTCCGTTCTCTCTGGTGGCCGACACCGAATAGGGCCCCGAACGCCCAGGAAGGCTGGGACGAGTGTTCACCTGAAAGGCCGGCTCGAGCACCATCTCACCGTTGCGAATGTGTCCCCAGATGAGAAGGCAGGGCTGCGCGGCTCCGCTGACAACGGCGTTCGCGACCAGCGGACTCACCGGGCTGAGATAGTTGAGAATGGCCTTGTAGCTGTAGTCACCGATCCATTTAGGCTGACAGTAGCCCATAATGTCGCTCGCCGTGGGGGCCTTCAGGCTCTGCGCCGCGACGTCCAGGCCATACACGCCGGTTCTGCCATCTGCGTAGGGGTAGGAAGGATCCACTCCCGCCGGGTTTCCGCAGGGAGCATGGTTCCGCCCCCAGTTGTGGGCCAGCTCATGCGCGAGAACGGCGCTGCCACTGGGGAGGTCGTCCCAGCCGAGCGCGGTGCGCTCTGCATTAGAGGGGCCGCTGACATAAGCCACACCCGCCACGCCGCTCGGGTAGGAGGTGTTGACCACACCGTAATAGTACCGGGAGCTGTTCTCGATAATTCGAAGTGCGTCGAGCTCTCCCAGGATAGTGCCCCACGCGGAGTTGGTGTTGTCGACCTGGAGCGTGTCAGATGTAGTCGTGGTATACGCGGCATGAACCAGGGCACTGAAGGTGTCGAGCGGATGCATCCGCTTGGCAGCGTCGAGGAAGCCTGCTGTGTTGGCGGCGCTCACAGCCCCGCGGGAGCCATTCCCCCGCTGAATCACCGGCACGAACGTGATGTTGAGTGGCGGCACGGCGCGCACCATCATGGCCCGCGGCGCAGTGCCGGGGAATGCGTTGTCCATCTCGTCGCTCTCTGCCACGGCGTTCGCTACGTCCACCTCGGCGATAATGCCGAGGCCGGGTCGAATCAGCGCGCCCGGGATCGGGAGGTTCCAGGAGTAGCTTAACGAGCTCTCGTCCGGAGCGGTGGGGACCGTGAGCGCAGGCGCGGTCACCGTCTGCTCGGATTGCAGTACGAAATCCTGGTAGAAACGGATCCTGACGGCTGGCTGCGCGGCATTGGCCGTGCTGGCGGTGACGAACACCCTCAGGAATCCATCGCGGTTCTGAACCAGCGGTACCGAGCCATCGTACGTCTGAGTGCTCTGGGTGAGGTACAGGCCGTCAACCCGTAGATTGAGCAGGCCGCTGGGCGGAGGACCGTAGGTCACGGTCGCGACCGCTGCGGCGGCGGCATTTACCGCGACAGGCTGGCCGCTTGGAGACGCCGTGTACGGCGTTCCCCCGACCATGACGTCCTGGGCTGCAATCGTGTAGGTGCCAGACGCAAGACCGGTGAGAGTCTGTGTGGTCGTGACGGTCTGGCTGTAACCACCGGGACCGGTCACCGTGAGATCCGCTGGTGTGCCCGAGGCCAGGCCGTTGATGTTTACCAGGAGCCGTGAACCCCCGGCGGAGGTAGTGCTATACATGATCAGCAGTGCAGAGGAACCGCCGACGAGCACGGTCTGGGTGGCGGGATAACCGGAGTAGGAGGCCGAGCCAACCAACACAGTGGAAGCCGTGACCGTGTACGATCCAGCCGTGAGTGGGGTCAGGGTCTGGGTCCCGGTCAGCGTTTGACTGTACCCGCCAGGACCAGTGACGATCACCTGCGCTGGGGTCCCGCTGGGCAACCCGGATACCGTGACCGCAAGGCTTGGGGTCGAGGGGCTGACCGGGTCTCCGCCCCCGCAGGCCAGCAGGCCGGCGGCAATCAGGAAAGGAAGGAGCCTCGCGTTGTGCATCGCCGCGCCTTGCATCGAATGTGGCCGTGGGGTCAGGGAAATTGGCGCCTGAACGGCGACCTGGAATCTAAATGCAATCTGGGACGAGTTTTAAACGAGTGTGCCAACATCGGCATGCCGCAGCGACGGAGCCGTCGGCTAGCGAGCAAGGGGATGTTTCGGCAATACACGCGCCAGAAAGCCGAACCCCAGACGTCAGCTCAGGCTCAGCGAACAGGCTGGCGAAGGATGGCGGAGTAGTCGGGTCGGATTGGTTGCGGAGAGGTTGAGTTACGGGTGCAGCCGGTCAGTTTCGATCCCGCTGCTTGATGCAGCGGCGCACCTCCTCGAGCAGTCTGTCCGATGCGAACGGCTTGGGAAGGATGGCGCAGGGAGCCGCGATACCCAGTTCCACCAGAGCCCCCGTGGCATAGCCGGACATCAGAATCACCGGAAGGCCGGGATGCGAGATGCCAAGCGCCTGCATCATCTCGACCCCGTTGAGTCGAGGCATTACGATGTCGGACACGACCACGTCAACGGTGATGCTCTCCTTGAGCAGCTCCAGTGCATCCACCCCATCCCTGGCCTCGACCACGACATAGCCCTCGCGTTCCAGGACGCGCACGGCGAAGCGACGGACGGCGATCTCGTCATCTACCACGAGAATCGAGGTTCCAGCAGGGGAGGTAACGGCCTCTGCGGAAAAGCGCTCGTTGACTGTCTTCATTCCACTATTCGGTAAGGGACTCGGTTAAGGTAACAGCACCGGCCTCGCCAGTCACGGCCTGACCGCGGGTCACCCCGGCCGGCGGCCTACTCGCAGGCTCAGCGGCCACCGGATCGGCCTCGCCGCACCATCCCCCCAGTGCCTCATCAGGTCCTGTCCCAGTTGACCCACCGGATCGTGGCCCACCGCTTCCCGGAATCGTTGGGTGGCCGACCAGGTTCCGATGTAGCCCAGTAGCTGGGCCAGGCTCCAGACCTCCTGCATGACCAGCGGCGGCGGCGGCATTTCGGTGAACGGGAAGGCGAGCGTGCGATAGCCCGCTTCCACATGGCGGCGCTCCGGCGGCCAGTAGGGGCCCACGACGTCGTCGTAGAAGCGCCGGAGGATGGAGTCGAGTGCCGGCTCGTCCAGATACTGTACCCCATAGGTCCAGACCGCCAGCAGGCCTCCGGGTACGAGCACTCGAGCCGCTTCGGCATAGAAAGTCTCGGTGTTCAGCCAGTGTAGCGCCTGGGCCACTGTGACGAGATCAGCGACCCCGTCTTCCAGGCCGCTGGCCTCCGCTGGGGCAACCCGGTATTCCACTGCCGGATGGCGGGGAGCCTGCTGAAGCATGGCGGCGCTGATGTCGGTGCCGATAACCCGTTTGAACCGGCGGGCCAGCGGGATCGTCGCCTGCCCACTTCCTGCTCCACAGTCCCAGGCGAGCTGGCGCCGCCTCACCTGCTCGTCCAGGTAATCGAACAGCTCGTCAGGGTACCGGGGACGGCACGCAGCATAGGCCGGGGCGAGCCGGGAGAAGTGATCGGCCGGCGGCGTCACCGGTTCAGCGTCATGCGATGCGCACGCAGGATGGCGAGGACTTCCGCAACGGGCAGCGCCTCCACCGAGCCGCCCCGGGAGCTCACCGGTGTTGCCGCAAAGAGCGAGTTGTAGATCGCTTCTTCGGTGGCCTCCGCTGTAGCCTGAAAGAGGGCGGTCATCTCATCGTTCGCCAGCTCGGACATCTGGTGCCGGGTATCGCGCATTCCGCGCCGGACGTCCGGATTGGTCGAAAAGGCGATGACGTAATCACCGGAGCCGTTGGCGGCCACCGACCCGGTCCTTCCCAGCCCGATGATCGCGCGGCTGGCTAGACGTCGAAGGTTTCGGTCTGAGAGTGGCGCGTCGGTCGCCACCACGATCATGATCGAGCCTCGCGGTCCCTGCGAATCGGTCCTGGCCTTCACCCCGGTGCGTCCCAGCTTCCGTCCGACTGGCACTCCCAGAATCTGGAGGTCGCCACCGAAATTCGACTGCACCAGCACGCCCACCGTCCAGCCGCTGTCCGAGGCGGTCAGACGGGACGAGGTTCCGATTCCCCCCTTCCATCCGAACGCGATCGTGCCGGTACCCGCGCCGACACTGCCCTCGGTCACCGGACCCGACGTAGCCCCACTGAGCGCAGCACGCACGTCGCCCTGGGAAATGGGACGGCTGCGAATGGCATTCAGGACGTAGCCGTCGTTGGTCTCCCCCACCACCGGATTGATCGAGCGTACCGCCTCCATGCCTGGCAGCTCGAGCAGATAGGCGGTCATGGCATCCGCGGCCTTCCAGACACACAGGGTGCAGGTCAACAGGATTGGTGTCTCCAGCTCACCCAGCTCGGTGACCTGGGTGACGCCGAGCAGCTTGCCGAACCCGTTGCCGACGTGGATGGCGGCGGGGACTCGGTCGAAGAAAAGATTCCCCGGATGGGGCAGAATGGCGGTCACGCCGGTGCGAACCGAGTCGCCCTGCACTACGGTGGCATGTCCTACTCGGACGCCGGCCACGTCGGTAATCGCATTGTGAGTACCGGGGCGCATGGTGCCGGGAACGATGCCGAGTGCTCGCGGCCGGGGTCGCTGTTGGGCGGTGGACGTCGTAACGGAGGTCAACAGCAAGCACGATAGCACAAGAACAAACGAAAACACGAGGCCAGGATATCTCCTACGCCGCGGGCGGCGGCGCTGAAAGGGCCAGCTCCAACCGGTCGATCAGTTCCGCCTGGGCTGGGTTGATCTTTTCTCGGGCGGCTTGGGGGTCGAACCAGGCGCAGCGGTCCACTTCCGGGAAGGTTAGCACGCGGCCCGAGCCGCGGGGCCACTCGGTCTGCATGGTGTTACTGGTGACCCGGTCGGGATCCGCGTCTCCCTCCCAGGCCCAGGCGTACACCAGTTTCCCCGCTTTCTGCCTGATGCTCCCCAGTGGAAGGAATGGTCCAACGGGATGAATGCCGGTCTCTTCCTCGAATTCGCGGCAGGCCGCGTCTAGGGTGCTTTCCCCTTGCTCCGCCACGCCCTTGGGAATCGTCCACGCACCCGCATCGCGCTTGAGCCAGAAGGGGCCGCCCGGGTGAGCCAGAAAGACCTCGAGGCCGCCCCGCGCGCGGCGGTACAGGAGCAATCCCGCGCTGGGGGTTGAGGGCCTACCCATCAGGCAGGCATTCTACCGGCCGGCCCGCAGGGCGCAGAAGTAGCCGGCCGGATCGGGCAGTACCCGGTCAGTACCGGGTTCCGTCTTTACCACCACCCCCGGGTCCGCCCGCCACCAGCCCCAGAAGCCTTCGGGCGCCACCGCGGTTATGGTCAGAAGATGCACTAAAGCGTCCGGTTGACCGGCCTGGCCGAGACGCAGATGCTGGCCGGCCAGCACCGCGCCGGGACGCTCGGGATCGTGGGACGCAACCGCCGCCCGCCACTCGGGATCGCCTCCGTCGGGGTCGAGCCAGCCGACGAGGTCCCGCCCCGGGCCGCCTACCGCGCCGGCCTTGGTGGCAGAGTCCATAGGAGCCAGATGGAGACGCCCCGATGTTGCGACCCCGCTGGTGGGCTGGCTCTGGACCTGGACCAGCTCGTAGTCTCCGGCAAGCAGGGCCGGATGCAGCGCGATCGGGTGCATTGCCGTTGCCGGCACGGCTGGCCCACACCGCGTGGGCCGCGCGGTCGGGGTCGCGGACGGGTGACATGCAGCCAGAACCAGCAGACCAACAGCGGAAACGCGCCTCATGGGCTCAGGGACGAGGGCCGATTCTCCGCCGCAGGACGCTGGGCCAGCAGCCGCTCCGCAAAGTCGAGCCGCTCAGTGAGCTCGGCGACCTCGGAGCGTAAGATGGGAAGCTCTTCCAGGACTTCCGCTGCGAGGCTCTCGTCCCCGACGGAAACCGCCCGGCGGCGAAGTCCCAGACGTTGCGCCCAAAGAGCGAAGCCCACCGCCAGCGCGGCATGGATTGAAGCGTGCAACGGTTCCGCCGGCGCGGCGGCAAACCACACCGCCGCCAGATTGGCGATTGAGAGCACCGCCGAAACCGGTTGCCAGATCTTCGGATTCAGTGACATCGGGGAACCTCCCGGCACGAACGTACGTTCGAATTTTGAATGTGGCAACGGCGTGTCACTTCGTAAGATCGCCCGGTGTTCCGGAGTGGCTTCAACCGTGGTAGGCTTAGGGGCGAACCCCTAAACCCGACAAACTCATGCACTCACGACGCCTTCTGGGCCGCCGCCCATCGACCCCCTCACGAGCCAGTGTGACCTCCCAGTCCGGCCAGAGCCTGCCCAATGAGGTCGTGTGTCAGACCTGCCGGCGGCTCGGGATCGTGGGCATCGTCTTCGCCTCCCTGTGGGTCTCGGCCATCTTCATGAACACGGTCGTGGCAGGGTTGTTTGGTGAGATGGCCTTCATGAAAGACTTCTGGCCTTTCCCCGGACTTCTGCTCGCCGCAATAGGGATCGTCAGCTCGATCGCCATGACCACGCTGGCCCACCGCCTGAGCGGCAAGCCCATACTACTGGATGTGGGAGCCGGCTTTCTGGTGCTCCAGTGCCTGCTGGTGTCCGTCCTCAGCCACTGGGCGCCGGTGCCGATCAGCCCCCGGGTCTCCTGGGTCTGCATCCCAATCCTGTTCTATCCGGCGATCGTACCCAACACTCCAAAGAAGACCCTGGTCACGTCCCTCCTGGCGGCCTCCACCGAGCCCCTCGCGCTCTACTTCAGTCATCTTCGCGGGGTCCAGGTCCATCTCAGCGGGTTCTATCTGCTCTGGGACTTTCTGCCCAACTACATCTGTGCTTTTCTGAGCGTCATACCGGTGAAGATCATTCATCAGCTAGGCCGCCAGGTGAGGCGCGCACGCGAGCTCGGCAGCTATCGACTGGAGGAGCCGCTCGGCCGTGGCGGGATGGGGGAGGTGTTCCGAGCCACCCACCAGATGTTGGCCCGTCCGGCCGCCGTGAAACTGATCCGGCCGGAGATTCTCGGCTCCAGCTCCCCAGCTGCCGCCCGGGTGATCGTCGAGCGGTTCCGGCGGGAGGCCGAGGCGGCGGCATCGCTCCGGTCGCCGCACACGATCAGTCTCTACGATTTCGGCGTCGCCAACGACGGAACATTTTTCCTCGTGATGGAGCTCCTGGACGGCCTCGA
>DATBSM010000101.1:0-2880 GCA_036559785.1 Gemmatimonadales bacterium | reverse complement strand
CGCTCGAGACTCCGCGCACCCACCGAGGCGACCGAGAACTCGGAAAACTGCCGGTTCCGCTGAAGAAACCGGACCAGATCATCCTCGGCGTCGGCCAGCTCCTTCTGCAGCTCTTTCAGGCGCCGCTCGGTGAAGATGCGCTCCTCACCCGATTGCGACCGGCGCCGCCCGACGTTGAACTTGTTCAGCTCCTCCACCATCGCGTTGGCCACCTGCGCGGCCAGGTCGGGATCGGGCATGGTGACCTTTAGACTCAGGACGCCGGTACGGCGATCGGGAGTCAAGGAGGTTGCCTCGGCGAGGGCCAGGAGTCCCACCTCCAGTCGGCGCGAGGGGGTGTCACCCTTAATCTCGAGGATCTCCAGCAGCGGCAGGGCCTTTCCCCCTCCATCGTTGGGATCGGGGAATTCCGCCGCCAGAATCGCCTCGCGAATGCCACGGCTCCGGAGCACATCAGCCATGAAGTCGGGCGAATAGGGGGTGGCGACCTGGGTACCGAGCCCGAATTGGGTGGCGAGCCCACCCAGGCTGCTGCTGAGGGTGCTCTCCTTCGGCGCCTCGGGCACGAAGCTGGTGAGCGCGGTGTAGCGGACGGGCAGAATCAGGACCACGATGGCGGTCAGCAGGGCGCAACTGAGTGCCGTCACAAGAATGAGCCGTCGCTGCCGCACCAGCGGAGTCAGCAGGTCGAAAACAGAGACGTCTTCCCGAGCCGTTGGAGGAACGGGAGAAGGGTGAGACACGGGTTCTGTCCTCGTGAGCGGAGCGTCCGGGGCAGCCGCCAATCGGCTCTTGATGGCGGTCCGGCGGCGAAAGAAAGTGTGGCTATTAGGCTTGCGTAAGGTAAAGGGCCCCAAGGCCATCTGTCGAGTCCATCGCGTACAAGGAGTTGCTCTGGCCTGTAACGCAGGCATATTTCTTGACTTGCCTGCCCGCGGACTCCAGCCGGCTTGTGGGAGTGGACTCAACAGGGGAGCTGATGGCCGCACCGAGATCGGTAGAACGCCTCCAGCCTGCAAGGCCGAGAGCCTCCGCGGAACCCCGCCCGAATATCTGCCTTTCGATTACTCACGGGTTCCAGGCCCGTAACCTCCTCCAGACCGATGTGTTGCCGGTCTTGCTCAAAGGAGGGTATGAGGTCACGGTGATCGGCCCGGCGAGCGGACGTCCCGAGTTCCAGGAGGCCTTCAGGCAGCCGGGGGTGCATTTCGCTCCCGCGGCAGCCAAGCCAGGCCGCCTGTCCAACCTCTTCGGGTCGGTTCGCCGCTACGCCCTCGCCAATCCCCGGCGCAACGCCACCTACAACCTCTTCAACGAGGAGTTTCTCAAGAGCCGTAAGCCCCTGTATGTCCTGCTACGGGCGATGAATCGCGTGCTAGGCCGGCGTCCCGCGCTCCGGCGGGCGTGGACCTCAATCGAGAGTGCCCTGATTCCAGGGTGGGAGGCCGAAGAGGTGCTGCGTGCGGCCGCCCCAGCGCTGCTCGTGACCGGCACCCCTGGCACCGAGTATCTGGATGCGCTGCTGCTCCGCGCCGCGCGTCGCCTGGGAATCCCAACGCTCTGCGTTGTCTTGAGCTGGGACAATCTGACATCGAAGGGACACATGGCTGTGCGGCCCGACCGGCTGGTAGTATGGAACGAGCGCATGCGCCAGGAAGCCTTGGACCTGCACGATTACCGGCCCGACCAGGTGGATGTTGCGGGGGTGGCCCATTTCGACGTCTACGCCCGTCCCGAACAGCAACTCTCGCGGGCCGCGGTGTGCCGGCGGCTGGGGCTCGACCCCGGGCGCAAGATTCTCGTGTTCGGAACCGTGTCGCCTTTCCTTTTTCGCTACAACCTCGAAATCGCAGAAATGCTTGCCGAGGCCGCGGCCGACGGGCGAATTTCGCCGCCCGCTCAGGTCGTGGTACGGCTGCATCCGCAATCAATCTCCGGTATGTATGCCGACGATCTCGATGGCTACCGCTCCCTGCTGGCGCGATTTCCCGGCTTGGTGGCGCTCGATCTTCCCCAGGTAATAGACAGCGGACTACAGTGGGCTTTGCCCGATGACGAGATGGTCTGGCTCGCGAGTCTGCTGCGCCGGGCTGATGTATCCCTCACAGTCGGATCGACGCTTGCCATCGACGCGGCGCTCTGTGACACCCCTATCATCGGGGTGGCATTCGACGGCACGCATCGGCTGCCCTATGCGCGCTCGATTCGCCGGGCCTATGACTACACTCACTACCAGCCACTGGTGGAGACCGGCGGACTTCAGCTGGCGGAGAGCGAAGGGAAGATGATCGAGTTGGTAAACCGGTACCTGGCGGATCCCGAGCTCGATCACGATGGCAGGGCTACCATCGTGCGGGAGCAGGCGTGGAAGGTTGATGGACACTCCGGAGAACGGGTCGCTCGGCTGATCGCGGCCAACGCACAGAGCTGGACCCGATGAGCGGTGCCGGGCTGCAGCATGGAGACCGGGCGACGGCCGCGGAAGCCGCGGTCATCAACGCAGTCTGTCCGGTGTGCGGCGTGGAGAAGAGCGTTCGTCGCTTCCGCGCCCGCGATCCGCACTACGGGAATGAAGGCTGGTGGTGGCAGCGGGAATGCACCGGATGCCGCAGCCTGTTCCTCGACCCCATGCCCACGTCCTCGGAGATCCCCGGCTTCTATCCCGAGGAAGACTACTACGCGTACCGTCCGGCCTCCGCCCGTTCCCCGCTGAAGCAGACCCTGATGACCGCCCTGGGCTGCGCCAACGCTACCCGGGAACCGGAGTTCGATCGGCCGGGGCGGCTCCTGGATTTCGGCTGTGGGGCAGGGGACTTCCTGGCCAAGGCGCGAGACCTCGGCTGGGAGGGTTGTGGCGTCGAGCTGAGCGACCGGGCCATC
>DATBSM010000100.1:0-6698 GCA_036559785.1 Gemmatimonadales bacterium | reverse complement strand
AATCGGGGCCGAGGATCTGAACAAGGTTCACCTCATGGAAGCGGCGATCGCGAGCAACGCCACACTGCAGGGATCCTTTACCCAGATAGAACGTCTAGCCTACCGGCTCCTCGACTGGGGCGATTTCAGGGTCTATCGGGTATCCGGATCCGAAACCTCGCTGGCCTACCGCAGCTCGCTCGGGCGGGCGAACCGTGGCGAGCCGGCGGCCTCGATCATTCCGTTGCGCAGTGAAGCGGTCACCTCCAGAGAGCCGGTGGTCATCAGGGATGTGCGCGGGGACGATCGGCTGAGCGACCTCGGCGATGATGTCAGGATGCTGGTGATCCATCCGATCCGCTTCGGCGAGGAGATTCTGGGCACGCTCGAGGTGGAGCATAACAAGCGGCACTTCTACGGTCCCAAGGATCTGGTGGCCATGAGCACCCTGGCCGGTCAGATGGCCACCGCGATTCATATCGCCGAACTGCGCCGGCCGCTGGTTCTCACGGTGGGCCAGATCGGCGAGCAGGTCACCTCACTGGCGCGGGTGGCCGACTCGCTCCGTGCCTCTGCCACGGCGCTGGCCGACGTATCACTCGGCATGCGCCAGGGCGCGGTGGAGCTGGAGAAGTTCGCCGCCGGTGGGCTCAGGGCGACGGGATCGCTTGCCAAGGCGTCGCAGGAGATGATGGATCAGGGTGCCAAGGCCGCGACGGCGAGCGGGACCGCGGCCGTGGTCGCCGCCCGCAACCGGGTGGTGATCGGCGACGCCATCGCGCGGTTGGTGGAGCTGAAGGGTTTTGTCGCGGTCGGTGCTGACAAGGTCGCGGCGCTCGGCGCGCTCACCCAGCGGATCACGGGCTTCATCGGCACCATTCGGGAGATCGCCGATCTGACCAACCTCATCGCCCTGAACGCGGCGATCGAGGCGGCGCGCGCCGGCCGGGAAGGGCGCGGGTTCGCCGTCGTGGCCTCCGAAGTAAGAGACCTGGCGGCGCAGAGTCTGCAGGCGGCCCGGGAAGCCGGCGTGCTCCTGGGAGAGATCACGACGCAGGTATCCGCTGTCTCCGGTCAAATGGAGCGAGGACGGGATGTAGTGGCCGGCGTCGAGGAGCTGAGCGCCGACGCGGCCAAGGCGCTCGACGCCATTGTCGGCACCACCGGCGAGGCAGGCGGTCACGCGAAGGCCATTGCCACCACGGCGGCCGAGCAGCGGGACGCGGTCAACTCACTCACTGGTCAGATCGAACAAGTGGCCGCGAGCTCGGCCCGAGGCCGCGCGGACACCGACACCCTGGCCCGGCGGGCCGGTGAAGCGGCGGCAGGGCAGGCTGACCTCGAACGGGCCATCCGCGAGCTGGGGGAGCTGGCAGCCGACCTCCAGCGGATCGCAAGTCACTTTGCCACCGAAGGATGATCCCCAGCGGCATCGGGAGCTGGCGTACGTCGCGCTGGGCAGCAATCTCGGCGACCGTGTCGGGCACCTCCGACGAGCTCGCGAAGCACTCGCGTCGTTGCCCGGGACCGTTCTGCTGGGGGAGTCGGCTATCGAGGAGACGGCGCCGCTCGGCGGCATGCAGCAACCGCCCTACCTGAACCAGATGGTGCTGCTGGAGACCGCTCTGGAGCCTCGCGCGCTGCTTCAGGCCTGCCAGGCGATCGAGCGCAAGGAGGGCCGGGAACGGACCGAGCATTGGGGGCCTCGGACCCTGGATCTCGACATCGTTCGGTTCGGCTCCCGGCAGGTAACCGACAGCGACCTTATCATTCCTCATCCCGAGCTGTCCCATCGAGACTTCTGGCAGCGAGAGCTGGCGGAGTTGAGCTCCCATGAACGCTGAAGCCCGTCCCCTGTCGGTGCTCGACCTGGTCGCGATGAAAGCCGCGGGCCGCCGCATCGTCATGCTGACCTGCTACGATGCCGCGTTCGCCCGGCTGCTGGAGCAGGCCGACGTGGACGTGCTGCTGGTGGGCGACTCGGTGAACCAGGTGCTGGCCGGTCACGAGACCACGCTGAGCACCACGCTCGACCAGATGATCTATCACGCCGCCGCGGTGCGGCGCGGTTCGCGCCGGGCGCTGGTCTTCGTAGACCTTCCGTTTCTGACCTATCAGGTGTCCGTCCCGGAGGCGATTCGCAATGCCGGACGGGTCCTCCAGGAGACCGGCGCGCACGGGGTGAAGCTCGAAGGCGGCAGCCATATGGCGGAGACGGTCGGCGCTTTGGTGGAGCGGGGCATACCCGTCATCGGGCACCTCGGACTCACGCCCCAGTCGGTTCACGCGCTCGGCGGCTACCGGGTGCAGGGACGCGATGACAATGCGGCCGAGCGGCTGGTCTCGGATGCGAAGGCGCTCGAGGCCGCCGGGGCGTGCGCCATCGTGCTGGAGCTCATTCCCGCAGCGGTGGCGGGACGGATCTCGAAGTCGGTCGCTATTCCAACCGTGGGCATCGGCGCCGGCCCACAATGCGATGGACAGGTTCTGGTCCTGCACGACATGCTCGGCCTCAACGAGCAGTTCGCCCCGAAGTTCCTCAAGCACTACGCCAAGCTCGGCGAGTCGGTTCGCGCCGCGGTACGCAGCTACGCCAGCGAGGTCCGGGAGGGGAAGTATCCGGGCAAAGAGCACAGTTTTGAGTGAGGAGGCTATTGCTATGGGCTATTGGCTATTGGCACCTCGAGGCGCAGTAAGGCTAGGGTGCCGCCTCCGGAGCTATTCGCCGCACGGCGCAGCCAATAGCTAAAGCCAATAGCCAATAGCCAATAGCCAATAGCGCTCTTCTGTGCTCGAGCTGATCACCTTCCCCGATCTCAAGTCCTGGAGCAGGGCCCAGCGCTCCGCTGGCCAGCGGATCGGATTCGTCCCGACCATGGGATATCTCCATGAGGGCCACCTGGCCCTGGTGGACGAGGCGAGACGACGGGCGGATGTGGTGATCCTCAGCATCTTCGTCAATCCGCTTCAGTTCGGTCCGGCAGAGGATCTGGCGCGCTATCCACGCGATCTTCCGCGCGATAGGGCCCTCGCTTCGGCTCGGGGGGTAGACGCGATCTTCGTCCCCACTAAGGCGGCGATGTATCCAACGGGATCGGAAGTGCGCCTGGCACCGGGACCGATCGCGGATCGGTGGGAAGGGGCCGCGCGACCGGGGCACTTCGCCGGCGTCCTGACGGTGGTCGCCAAACTGTTCCATCTGGTTGAGCCCGACCTGGCCTGCTTCGGCCAAAAGGATATCCAGCAGCTCACATTGATTCGACGCATGGTGCAGGATCTTGATTTCCCTGTGGAGATCGTGGCTGTACCGACGGTGCGCGAGCCGGATGGTCTCGCGCTGAGCAGCCGAAACGCCTACCTGAGCGTGGAAGACCGCAAACGTGCCGTCGTATTGAGCCGCTCGCTTCAGGCGGCGCACCAGGCCTGGCGTGGCGGCGAGACCCGAGCCACCGCGCTGGAGGTGGGGATGCGGCAGGAGCTGGGTAGGGAGCCGGCGGTGGCGGTCGAGTATATTTCGATCGCTGATCCCGATACCCTCGCACCAGTGGAAATGGCAGACCAGCGGACCGTCGTATCCCTCGCGGCGCGAATCAGGGGCACCCGCCTCATCGACAACATCAAGCTGGGAGAAGGAATCCCCTGAACGAATCGGACACTGCGCCACCACCGGGCCCCACGCCCCCGGGACTGCGGCCCACATTGCCCGAGTGGGCCGTCGTCACACCGGCACGGCTGGAACACATCCAGCGTGTGGCCCAGCTTGCGTCCGGGTGGGCCGAAGAGATGGGAGTGCCCGACTCGGAGCGGAATCGCTGGCTTCGTGCCGTCTGGCTCCACGATGCGCTGCGTGACGCTCCGGCGGAGGAGCTCGCCAGGTGGGCCGCCACCACCCCCGGTCCCCAGGAACTGCGGCACGGCCCGGCGAGCGCCGCACATGCCAAAGCTGAGGGCGAGATCGACCGGGGTGTGCTCGACGCGGTCCGGTATCACTCCGTCGGCCTCGCGGAGTGGGATATGGTGGGGCGGATGCTCTATTGCGCCGACTTCCTGGATCCGGAGCGCGAGTTCGACCGCCAGGGCCGCGCCGAGCTGGCCGAGCGGCTGCCGCGAGACCCGGGTGGCGTCCTCCGCGAGGTTGCCCGCGCCCGCCTCCTCCATCATATCAAGACCGGATGGCCCATTCTCGACCCTACAGTCCGATTCTGGAACAGCCTCGTCATCGCTGGCTCTGGCTCGCGCTGAGCGCAGGGCTGATCCTGCTCGCGGCAGGAAGTGGCTTCCTGCTGCGGGGCGAGCGCGAGGAGAAGGCGGCCAATCACGCATTCGCCGTCCCGCCGGTTCGAGGCCGGGTGATGATCGAAGTCCTGAACGGGACCAGGAGGCAGGGCGTGGCGCGCACCGCCACCCGGATGCTGCGGGGCAGGGGCCTCGACGTGGTCTTCCTTGGCAACGCTGACACGGCCGAGGCATTGACCCGGGTGATCGTTCGCCGGGGCGATCCGGAGCGAGCCCAGTATGTGGTGGACGTGCTCGGCGCGGGGAGGATCGTGGTCGAGCCTGATACGTTTCGTCGAGTGGACGTAAGCGTGATTCTGGGAGAGGATTTTCGACCGCGTTTGGGTATCCACCCCTGAAACAGCGTGAGCGGGACTAGGACGAGCGTGAGCGGTAAGCGGGCTGGCTTCTGATACTCTTCCGCATGCCCAGCAATAATCGCTGGCTACGACGGTTCCTCTGGATTAGGTGAAGTGCGGTTTCATGGTGCACAATGTCGGCGTCGAGGGCTATCTCCAAGAGCTCCGCAGTCTCAACCGCAGAACCGTATGCAATATTCAAGTGTCGGCTGAATGAACGGGAGACACCGTATGCGTACCCCTCAGCAATGTTCAGCTGAACCGATAACGATGCCCTTTGAAGCTGCGAAAAGAGCGCGGCAGCATAGGGCTTCCATGCAGTGCGTGCCAAGTCGATGACTCCAAGAACTACTCCTCGTGCCTCTTGCCAGGCATGCAAGGATCTGTGGTCGCGCATTCCCTACGGTAGCGTCCGTACCTGGTAAATGCGGTGGCCAGTTTGTTCCAGCTGTAGCATTCCCCCGCTCACCGCTCACGCCGTTCATTCCCGCTCACGCTTTTCCCCATCCGCAGATCCCAATCACAACGTCCATCACGTTCGTCCCGGTGAGTCCCGGCTTGATGAGCGCGCCCACTGACTCGAGCGCCGGATAGGCGTCATGTGCCGCGAGATCGCGAGCCGGATCCCGCCCGCGAGCCCTGATCCCGGTCCAGGTACCGCCGTCCACCACGGCGCCTGCCGCGTCGGTTGGCCCGTCGCGACCGTCGGTGCCCGCCGCCAGCAGGGCGATCCCGTTCGTTACCCCATCGAGCGCTCGGGCCGCCGCGAGGGCCAGTTCCTGGGAGCGCCCACCGAGACCAGCCGGGGGGTCGCCCAAGGTTACGGTGGTCTCCCCTCCCCAGATCAGGCAGACCGGCAAGCGGCTTGGTTGCGGGATCGAGAGCCGAACGCAATTATTGACCAGACTCGCGGCTACACTCGCTCCGGCCGTCGACGCCTCCCCGGCGAGCGGCGTGTCCACCACTCGAGGAGCGAGGCCCAACTCGGTCGCGCGCCTGGCTACAGCTTCGAGGGCCAGCCGGTTACTGGCTACCAGCTCGAAGGTCACCCGCGCAAAAGCCTGGTCTCCGGGCTTTGGCGTTTCCGGTGTTTTTCCCGAGACGGCGGATGACACGAGCTCCCGGGCTGACTCGGGGATCCTGGACCAGAGCCCGACACCCTCGAGGAGGGCACCAACGTCCGACGCCAACGTGGGGTCGGGGACGCAGGGACCCGAGCCGATCGCGGCCAGGTCGTCCCCAATGACGTCGGAAACGACATAGACCCGGACCCGGGTTGGGGCCAGCGCTCGGGCAAGCTTTCCGCCGCCCCAGCGGGAGAAGCGCTTGCGGATGCGGTTCATGGCTGTGATGTCGAGACCGGAGCCGAGCAGCAGGGTATAGATCGCCGTGAGCTCCGCCGGGGTAACTCCCGGCTCTGGTGCACCGATCAGGCTTGTGGTTCCGCCCGAGAGCAGCAGCCAGACCTCATCCGCCGGTCCCACTCGGCCCGCGACTGCTCCGAGCGCCTCGGCCGCAGCGAGGGAGCCGAGGCCCGGCTCGGGGTGGTCGCCCTTGATCAGGGGAAGTCTGGGATGAGGGGTTCGTCCCTCGCTCGGTGCGACGATGAGGCCGCCCTCGGGCTCGTGTCCGCGGGAGCGGAGGACCTCCACCGCCGTGGTCGCCATGGGTAGCGCTGCCTTCCCCAGCGCCAGGATCCAGACCCCGTGAGCGGGGTCGAGCTCCAGCTCCTGAAGCCGGGCGCTCAGGGCGGGGCCGGGAGCCGCGGCGTCGGTGGCGGCTCGGTAGAGCTCGAGCATCAGGTCGCGGACAGCGGGTCCCGGTGGATGGCGCAAGCCGGCCTCTTGTGAAAAAGTTCACAAAGTGTTAACGATGGTGGCGTATAAGTATTCAGGGCTTGAAAGGGTCTAAGGGTCAAGGGCTCTCAGACCCTAGACCTTCTATTTGCTCCACCCCAACACGAGGTCCCCCACATGGCCGGCCGCAACTTTCTCTTCGTACCCGGGCCCACCAATGTGCCCGACCGCGTTCTCCGCGCCATGCACCGGCCGATGGAGGATCATCGCTCATCCGACTTTCCGGCGC
>DATBSM010000099.1:0-3180 GCA_036559785.1 Gemmatimonadales bacterium | reverse complement strand
CCCGTCGACCTCACGCTCTCCCGCGGCCTGCTCCGGACTCATATAGGCGGCGGTACCCACTACGGTACCGGTCTCGGTCAGCCGCTCGTCCTGTCCCGGCGCGCCCACGGCCCGCCCGATGCCGAAGTCGGCCACCAGGGTATCGCCATCGGTTGTGAGCAGAATGTTTTCCGGCTTGATGTCGCGGTGGATCACGCCGTGACGGTGGGCGTAGTCCAGGGCTCGCGCGGCCTCGTGGCCGATCCGTATCGCATCCTCGACCGGAAGCTGGTGCTCACGCTGGAGCCGGTCTCGCAGGGACTCGCCTTCGATGTATGGCATGGTGAACCACAAGAGGCCGGCTGCCTCGCCCGAGTCGTGGACCGACAGGATGTGTGGGTGCTGAAGGCGGGCAACGGTCCGGATCTCGCGCAGGAAGCGCTCGGATCCAACGGTGGCCGCGAGCTCGGGATGAAGCACCTTGAGCGCAACCAGCCGGTCGTGTCGAAGATCCCGGGCCAGATAGACAGCAGCCATGCCGCCCCGGCCGAGCTCTCGCTCCACCCGATAGCGGTCAATAAGGGCAGCCTGGAGCCGAGTAGCGTGATCGTTCAATTTGGGTCGGGAACCTCCTTCATTAGGGTAGCAGGGGAGGGCGGTAAGGCGGTAGGGGCGGTAAGGCTGTAGACGATGCCCTAACGAAGCGCCTGAACCACCGGCATCCTCGCCGCCCGCCAGGCCGGGAAGAATCCACCGAGCAGTCCCATCACCACGGCGAAGCAGATTCCGGCCAGCAGCAGCCCTGGCGTCACCCGGAAGCTGAATGCTATCTCGCTGAAGCTGGCCCAGTTCGTCGTGCTGGTGACGAGGCCATTGATCGGTAGGGCCAGCAGCGCCCCGACGATCCCACCGACGAGCGCGATCAGCGCCGATTCGGCCAGGAAGCTCGCCATCACACTTCTCGGGTGGAAGCCGAGTGTCAGCAGCACCGCGATCTCCGGACTTCGCGACGCCACCGCCGCGTACATCGTGTTGATCGCCCCGAAGACGGCGCCGATCGCCATGATGCTGGTGATCAGCAGTGCCAGGATCGTGAGGATCCGGCCCAGCAGCTGCGATTGCTCGGCGTAGAAGTCGGCCTCGCGGTGCACGTCCACCGTGAGCCGGCGGTCGGCTTCCAGCATGCGCTTGGCCTCCTCGAACGCCGCGGGATCCTTGAGGCGGAAGCTGACCGACTGGAACGCGTCACCCCGGAACACTGGCATGAACTGCTCGTTCTCCCCCCAGATCTCGGACTCGAACGCGGATCCGTTGGCGCTGAAGTGGCACACCACGTTCCAGTTGCGCCCCGCGAACCGCATGGTCTCGCCGACGCCGGTGTGGTTGAATCGCCCCGCGGTCTTCTTGCCAACGCAGATCTCGGCCTTGCCCGACTCTGGTTTCCGGCCCGCCTCGACCACGACGTTGCTCCGCACGGTCCAGGCGGCCGGGCTGATGCCGCGCACTACCACGTTGGCCAAGCTAGTGGTGTCCGCTGCACCCGCCCGCGGCAACGGTATGATGACATACACCTCGGGACTCACCATCGGGCGGCCGTCGGCCCCGGTCGCCACGTGAGGGGACGACGCGAGGATGCTGGTGGCCTGGCGATCCAGACCGCTGGACAGCTCGGAATCCGCCCCCCGACGCAGCACCAGCGCGTTCTGGCTCGATCCCGTGCGGGTGAGCGCCGCCCGGAAGCCATTGGCCAGTGACAGCATCCCGATGAAGACGGCCACCACCAGACCGATCCCCAGGGCGGTCAGAGCGGTGGAGACCGGACGCTGGAGCAGGCTCCGCGCGTTGTAGGTGAGAGGGATCTTCATTCGACCGTCCTCAGCGCTTGAACCACAGGAAGGCGGGCGGCCCGAATCGCCGGCACCAGCCCGCTGGCCAGCATCAACAGGAGGGCGACTCCCGCCCCCATGAGCAGGGTATCGGTCGTCACGTCGAAGCCGGGCAGGAAGCCCGCTGCGTTGAAGTTGCTGGCCTTGTACAGGAGCTTGGCGCCACCCAGTCCGATGACCGCGCCGGTCAGGGTGATGATCGCCGTCTCCAGCATCACCAGCCCGAACAGCCGGCGATCAGTGAAGCCGATGGTCTTGAGTACCGCCACTTCCTTGGTGCGCTCACGGGCGCTCATCATCATGGCGTTGGCGGTCACCAGCAGGATAGCGAACACCACCGCCATGCCGATGGTCCCCATCAACAGGCTGACGTTCCCCCACATGGTGGCAAAGCTGGCGTTGAACGCCTGCTCGGTGCCGGTCTTGGTCGGGGCGTTGGAGTTCCGGAACTGGTCATCCACCATCTTGCCCACGCCGGCGGTGTTGTTGGGATCGCTGATCGACAGGACGTACCAGCCGGCGAGACCAGGACGGCCGGTCTTCTCCTCCAGGTACTCGTGATGGAAGATCAGCATGTCGTCGTTGATCACGGCATCCGTCGGCGTGTACACCCCGCGGATGGTGAAGGTCCAGTCGCCCGGGAAGATGGTGCCCTGGATGGTGACGTTCTGGCCCAGCTTCCAACCGAACACATCGAGCAGCCGGCGGCCGATGATGGCCGAGGAGCGCTCCCGGATGAAGGCCTGCTTCTGGTCTTCCGGCAGGCTGATCTCAGGATACATCGCGAGGTACGACGTCGGGTCTACCGCGAACTGGGCGAAGAACCGCTTGCCGTCGCCGTAGCGTCCCCCAAACCAGTTGGCCCAGGTCACCGCCTCGATCCCCTGGTCCGCCTTGAGCCGGTTGGCATAGCTCAGGGGAAGGGGGAACACCAGGCCGGTGGCGTTGGTCACCACCATCCGCCGGGCACTGCCGAACTGGGCGGCTCGGGCCAGGGTCGTGACGACTGTTCGGAGCGAGGCAAACAGGAACAACGCCAGCGCCACACTCGCCACCGTGAAAAACACCCTTCGCTTGTGCCGGCCCAGGTTGGCCAGCACCAGAGGGAAGAATTTCATACCGCCACCGCCTGCCGCTCGATTAAGGTGCCCTTGTCCAGGTGAAGCACGGTCTTGGCATGCTCCGCGGCATTCGCGTCATGCGTCACCATCACGATGGTCTTTTTGAACTCGTCGTTCAGCCGGCCTAGCAGGGCCAGTACATCCTGCGAGCTCTTGGCGTCGAGCTGTCCGGTGGGCTCGTCCAGCAAGACCAG
>DATBSM010000098.1:0-7696 GCA_036559785.1 Gemmatimonadales bacterium | reverse complement strand
ACCCTGATTCCGCCGGAAGCGGTGGCGGACGTGGCGGTGCTGCTGGCGAGCGACCGGTTCCGGTTTACCACCGGGGATATTCTTACTGTAGATGGAGGGCTCCCCGAGGCGTTTCCGCGGTAAGGCGGTAAGGCGGTAAGGCGGTAAGGCGGTAAGATGATCTTAATACCGTTTAAGATTCTGCTAACCCTAGACCCTAGACCCTAGACCAGAATGCCACTCTTCCGAATACACTCAATCCCTGCATTGCTGGCCGCGATTACCCTCGCAGCCTGCGGCGGGCACCAGACCGAAACCGGGGTCTCCCCGGAGCCCGCGCCCGCCGGCCAGGATGACATGGCCGCCATGGCCAAGGCCAAAGCGGACAGCGCCCGCTATCCCCACACGGAAGCGGACACCCGCTTCATGTCCCACATGATCGGCCACCACGCCCAGGCCATCGTGATGTCGGGCTGGGCGCCGACTCACGGGGCCAACCCGGAGGTGCGCCGGCTGGCCGAGCGGATCATCAACGCCCAGCAGGACGAGATCGCCAGCATGCAGCGCTGGCTCAAGTCGCGGGGGGAGCCGGTACCTGAGACCGACCCCACCGGGATGAAGATGATGATGGGTGGCCAGGAGCACACCATGTTGATGCCCGGCATGCTCACCGAGGCCCAGATGAAGCAGCTGGACCAGGCGCGTGGCCCCGAGTTCGACCGGCTGTTCCTGACCTTCATGATCCAGCACCACAAGGGCGCCGTGTCCATGGTTCAGGATCTGTTCGGATCCCGGGGCGCAGCCCAGGACGAGGCGGTGTTCAAGTTCGCCAACGACGTGAGCGTGGACCAATCAACCGAGATCGCCCGGATGGAAAAGATGCTGGCCGGCTACGGGTCCGCCTCCGGTGCTCCCTGAAACCCGCCCCCGCGTGGGCTCGTAGGCTGCGATCTAGCGCATAGCCCATAGCCCATAGCCCATAGCCTAGCGCCCACAGCCCCCACTAAGGAACCTTCATGGCATCGCGCAGACTCTCCCTGACCCTTGGCCTCCTATCCCTGGCCGCGTGCTCCAAGTCCACCTCGTCATCCGATGGCACGGCACCGTCGCCCAAAGAGAGCAGCTCCGCCACCGCCCCGAAGCCCGATCCCAGGGTTGGGCTCCGGGCCGGGCTGATGGACGCCGAAGAGGCGTCGTGGAATATGCGGGTGGTCTCCAAGACTCCGCCGTCGGAGCAGTTCCTGGGCATCACCAACTCCGACTTGGCGTTCCTGGGGAACTACGCCATCCAGGGCAGCTACAATGGGTACCAGGTCTGGGACATCGCCGACCCACGGAAGCCGACCCTCAAGACGGCCTATGTCTGCCCCGCCTCGCAGAGCGACGTCTCAGTCTACAAGAACCTGCTCTTCGTCTCGGGCGAGAACCTCGCCGGGCGGCTCGACTGCGGGACCCAGGGAGTCGAGGACACGGTGAGCTCGGAGCGGCTTCGCGGCATCCGGATCTTCGACATCAGCGACATCACCAAGCCCAGAAACGTGGGCAACGTCCAGACCTGCCGCGGCTCTCACACCCACACAGTGCTGGTGGATCCCAAGGACAAGGACAACGTCTACGTCTACATCTCGGGTTCCTCCCACGTCCGGCCGGCCAGCGAGCTCCCGGGCTGCGTCGCCTCGGCCAAGGATCCCAACTCGGCCCTGTTCCGCATCGAGGTCATCAAGGTGCCGCTGGCCCATCCGGAGCAGGCCGCGATTGTGAGCTCGCCCCGGATCTTCAACGACCTGGTGAAGGCGCCCGAGCACGGCGAGGCTCCAGAGGACATCGCCCGGAACAAGAAGGAGCTGGAGGAGGCCAAGGCGCGCGGACTGTTTACCGCCACGATCGAGGGTGAGGAGCAGGTCATACCTCCCGCGTTCACGGGACACATGCTCGACAGCATGGTCACGGCTCGCGGCGGTACTGGGGCGCCGACCGCGGCCGATAGCGCGGCCCTCAGGCAGTCGATCCAGGGCTACGTGGATGCGCTGGTCAAGGCCCACCAGGCCGAGGGCGTCGATCCCAATGCCGGACCGACCCAGTGCCACGACATCACCGTGTACCCGGCCATCGGACTGGCCGGCGGCGCCTGCGGAGGCTACGGGCTGCTGCTCGACATCAGCGATCCGCAGCACCCGACCCGGATCGGGGCCGCGGCGGACTCCAACTTCTCCTACTGGCACTCGGCCACGTTCAACAACGACGGCAGCAAGATCCTCTTCTCGGATGAGTGGGGCGGCGGCGGACAGCCGAAGTGCCGCGCCACCGACAAGCCGGAGTGGGGCGCCGACGCGATCTTCACCATTGCCGACCGGAAAATGCAGTTCCAGAGCTACTACAAGATGATGGCGCCGCAGACCCAGGAGGAGAATTGCGTGGCCCATAACGGCTCGCTGATTCCGATACCGGGGCGCGACGTCATGGTGCAGGCCTGGTATCAGGGCGGTATCTCGGTGTTCGACTGGACCGATCCCAAGCACCCGAAGGAGATCGCCTTCTTCGACCGCGGCCCGGTCGACTCGACCGAGATGGGGAACGGCGGGTCGTGGTCGGTCTACTGGTACAACGGCGTCATGGTCAGCTCCGAGATCTCCCGCGGGCTGGACATCTTCGAGCTGAAGCCGAGCGCGTTCATTTCACAGAACGAGATAGACGCGGCCAAGTCGGTGAAGATGCAGTACCTCAATACCCAGGGGCAGCAGAAGCTGGTCTGGCCGGCGACTCTCGGCCTGGCACGGGCTTACCTGGACCAGCTGGAGCGGTCGAAGGGCCTGGATGGGGGCAAGATCGCCGATGCCCGGAAGGAGCTCGCCCTGGTCGAGAAGGCGTCACCAGCCGAGCAGCGCAGCGCGCTGACCGGGCTGGCCGCCCGCCTGGACGGTGAGGTCAACAACGCGAAGGACGCGATCAAGGTGCGCCTGCTGGCCGCGGTGGTGAAGGAGCTGTCCACCGAGCCGAGCCTGGCGCGCGGTCAATAAAGGGCTGTTGGCCATGGGCTATTGGCTATGGGCTATTGGCTATTGGCTATTGGCTATTGGCGGTTCTGTCTCCCAACCGCTTCCAGCGAATAGCCCATAGCCCATAGCCCATAGCCTTCACCTCAGAGTGACGACAGGAACGCGACGAGCGCCTGACGATCCGGGGCGGACAGGCGCAGCACGCGATCGCGCGCTGGCTTTGCCTCGCCCCCATGCCAAAGCACCGCCTCAAGCAGTGAGCGCGCCCGCCCGTCGTGCATGAAGTTCGTGTGACCGTTCACCACACTCACCAGTCCGATACCCCAGAGTGGCGGCGTGCGCCATTCGCTGCCCGAGGCCCGGAAATCGGGGCGACCATCGGCCAGTGCCGGCCCCATATCGTGCAGCAACAGGTCGGTATAGGGATGAATGACCTGGTTCGAGACCTCAGGCACCCCCCGGAGGGAACCGGTGCGCAGGGTCGGTGTGTGGCAACCGTCGCAGCCGCTGGCGTAGAACAGCCGCTCGCCCCGGTCGGTCGTGGGGTTGTCCAGATCGCGCCGGGCCGGCACCGCGAGCGTCTGAGTGTAGAAGGCGACCGCGGCAACTGTCTCATCGTCCACCTCCGCCGGGTGCCGCTCGCAGCCGGGGCGTCCTTCGCAGGACTCCGCCGGGAAAAGGGTGGAGGTGACGCCCATGTCGCCGTTGTACGCCCCCGCCGCCTGCTGGACGAGGTTAGGTGCATTCGCCTTCCAGCCAAACCGGCCCACCACGGTTCTCTGCCGGCGCTCATCCCAGACGTAATTGGCGCGCCCCGAGATGCCCGGGTGAGTGCGGCTGCTGGCCTGGCCGTTCGCCAGCAGGGCGAGCTCGGGTACCGCCTCCAGCAGCCCCAGCCCGAACACGGCGGGCCCGACCCGGGGCGAAAACAGCAGCCCGGCCGGCAGCGAGCGATACAGGCCGGTGAGGGTGTACTGCGGCACCTGGAGCCGGTACCTCGCCCCGTCGGCAAACCTGCCTTCCCGCTCGAAGTACTGTACCATCGCCCTGACCTCGGCGACGAATCCGGTGATCGCTCGGAGCTGGAGCTGCCCGCCGAAGCCGGGAACCGGGCGCGGGCCTCCGTGCGGCCCGAATCCGGTCACGCTGGAGCGAAACAGCATCCCGTCATGCTGGTCGAAGGGCTGGCCATTCGGCGGACCTGCGCGTCCATCTCCCACATGACACGCTTCGCAGGAGACGTTGTCGAACACCGAGCCCAGGCCGGGGTGTTCCGCGGCAGGTCCCACCCCAAAGGCGTCCTCGAACCCCTCATCGCCCTCGTCATGGAGTGCCGAGTTGCTGATGTTCGCCGCGGGGAAGGAGAATGCGTCCAGAGTGGCGTCGAAGACGGTGGTGGCCCCACCCGAGAGCGCGGTATGTGCCCGGTTGAAGTCGGCGCTGCTGAAATCGAGCTCGATGTCGGACCGATCTTCGCCTGGCGGGAGGGCTTCAGGCGTCTCTGGAGCCATCATGCTGTTCTGATCGCTGCAGGCGACGACCCAGAAAAGGAAGAGCATCAACGATGTGCGCGACACAGGACCTCCTATGCTCGAGGAGTGGAGGTCGCCGGAATTCCAAGGGAGAGCGCCCACCTGCTCGAGCCTGGCTTGGGAGCCGGCTGTGCAGGGTGGCGTCAAGGGGAGGACGCCCGACGGAACAGTTGTAGTTGGGGTCTCTAAAGATTTAGTACGATCGCGAGGAACGGTGCCGCGCTGGCGCAGTCTCAGTATCGGGTGCTCGCGATGGGTCCACTATGGGGAGGGGTACCGGCCCTGTCAAGCTTTCCCTGGCAGATGCAGAGAGAGTTCCCGGTGCATGGGAATGGGGCGTTCGAGAGGGTGACGCAGGATTGATCGGGGCTTGCTGCGGGCCGGTCGGTGCGGACGCTGGCCAGAGCCGTAAGAGATCTGGCCACCGCACCGGCCGATCAGGCCGCTCGGTGATGCTGAGCTATTGACGCGCTCGGAGCCGCTTCTGCCGGAGGACGTTGATCTCGGAGCCGACGTTGGCCACCTGGAACTTGGCGCTTGCTTCAGTCCCGTGGTAATCCGCAACGTCCTCGGACGTCTGGGTCTCACCGGGAGGGATCGGCCCGAGAAACGTAAAGCTCGTCGCCACAATCTTTCCGGCGGCGTCATAGGTGCTGAAGTCGATCTCGACCGATCCGAGCTCGGTCGCGGTGGTATTGCGTACCTCCACCGTCCAGGGAATGAACCCTTCGGCTACGGCCGCGGGATCCACGTTCCACGAGGAGGAGACGATTTCAGCGGCGGCGAGGTTCACCTCTCCGCCGAACTCGACATCCACGACCCGCACGGCCGACGAGGCTTCGCTCCCCAGGAAGTCCGCGAAACCCTGCACTCCTCGGGTTTCACCTGGCGGAATAAGTCCTGCAAAGGACGAGGTGGTCGCGAGAACGTTGCCTGCTGCATCCAAAGTGGCGAACTCGACTTCGGCGCTCTGGATGAACTGCGCGGTCGTGTTACGCAGCTCGGCGACCCAGGTGATGCTCTGGATCTCCGCATCGGGATAGAAGGCTGAGGAAACGACCTGAACATCACCGGAGGGAGCAGGGCCGGATGTCAGCTGCACGATCACCGCCTGGTTCGTGCTCATCGTGACCGAGCAGGACGTCGCGCTACCGCAACTGGCCGCGTCTCCCGCCCACCCGGTAAAGGTGGCGTCCGCGGCGGGCGTCACTGTCAGCTCCACGACGGTCCCCACGGGATAGATCGCGGAGCAGGTCCCGGTCGGTGTGGCCGTGCCGGCCAGGTCGCAGGAGATTGCGGGCGCCACGCCGCCAGCAGTGGCCGCGTGGCCGGTACCGTTGCCGTTCCCGGCCACGGTCAGCGTAACCGATGCGTCCCCCGTAGGGCTGGTAAGGTCTCCGCCGCTGCAGGCGCTCAAGGCGAGCAAGATCAGCGCCGCGCTTAGCCATTTGGATCGCAATAGAAATACCTTTCAGTCACAAGCTTAGGTCTGTGATGAGGGTCATATAAGGGTTATGTACCCCATCGGGTCATAGTTGTGTGGGCAAGTTGGGCGGCCCCCGAGGCAGGGTCGTGGTCGTGCGTCACAGCGGATGGGGCGGCGGTGCCAAGCAGAGAAGTGATAGGTAGTTATGGCGCGGAGCAACCGAGTTTGTTACGTGACGCCCGGCCGGAGCCGGGCGCCAACAAGGCCATGCTACTCGCCAGGACCGACCGGGTGGGTCTCCGGCAGATCGTTGCCGATGGTCACGTGATTGCCAGGCGCCACATCGAAGCAGGTCGGGTGCTCGAACCCATCGATGCTCGGACCCGTGGTATAGATGATGTTGTCTGTGTTGCTCTCCCCAACGCCGGCCGGGACGTCATCGAGGTTGAGCGAATGCCGGAGCTTCCACGCGATGATGTGGTCGGTGCACGAGGTATCCCCGCTCACGCCCAGCCCGCCCAGGAGCTTGCCGCTCGACGAATATAGGGCCAGCCCGCCGCCGAAGACGTTGACCCCGCCGATCCGCTTCCCGATCATGAAATCCTTCGTGGTACCAACGTCCGACGGCTTGCCGCCGTAGGCGACCGCCGGATCGACCGGGTTACTCTCCTGCAGTCCGAAGAGGCTCCCCCCCGGCTGCACCGCAGCGTAGAGATTCGCCGTGCTCAGGGCAAAGCCCACCAGGCTGAACGCGTTGGCGGTGTTGGCCTTCTGAGCCGAGATCACCCGGCTGCCCGGCCACTGGTCGCCGCGCTTCTCTCCGGTGAATACGACGTCCACCACCCGGCCATCCCGGTCAAGAATGGTGGCCCACATGTCGAAGCCGAGGCCGCCGTTGGCCTCCTCCTGGATCTCGCGGAGCTTGGCGCGGAGAGCGTTGTGGCTGGGGAGAGACTGTGCGAGGGTTTTGGATTGCGAGGGAGCGGTGGGGTCGGTCGGCCCGTCGCTGCAACCGGCCAGGACGAGGACACTCGCGGCGAGCACCGCGCCAGGGAAAGCACGCATGGGAAACTCCTTGGGTTTTCGGGCTATCTAGGGACGTGCGAACGGCAGTGGAGAAACCGTGGAGGCGGACGCGGACAGTAAGGTGACATGGCACCGTTGCCTGTACGGAGGGGAGTTGAGAAGAAGTCCAAGGTACGGCCGGGACCGGGGGCCACAAGGTGCGGGACGGCGGTAAGGCGGTAAGGCGGTAGGAGCGGACAAGGGTGGGAAGGCCGAAGTACTCACTCCGTGACTGACAGGCACGCATCCATCGGCGGCGGAAGGACATTGGGAACGACTGTCACACAGTTCGGGGCGACGGTCGCTCATTTCCTGGCGACGGAGCCACATCGTCGGCCGCGGGAACGGCATTGTGAACGACCGTCACACAGTTCAGGGCGACAGCCGCTCATTTCCTGGCGACGGAGCCACATAGTCGGCCGCGGGAACGGCATTCTGAACGACCGTCACACCGTTTAGGGCGACGGTCGCTCATTTCCTGGCGACGGAGGACATCGTCGGCTGCGGGAACGACATTGTGAACGACCGTCACACAGTTCGGGGCGCGGTCGCTCATTTCCTGGCGACGGGAGCCACACTTCGGGCGGCGGGAACGACTTTCCAGGCGGCGGCTCTCCACTCGCAGGTGACGGCTCTCCAATCGCGGCCGACGGATCTCCACAACAGGCGACAGGTGTCCAATCGCGGGCGACGGGTCT
>DATBSM010000097.1:0-7768 GCA_036559785.1 Gemmatimonadales bacterium | reverse complement strand
TGTAGCCCATGGCATACCCGGCGCTCGAGACCCGGTCAATCTCCTCGGGACCGGCGATGTGCGGCAGCAGTGCCTCGTAGAAGACGAAGCTTCCGGCAGCTCCGATCAACGCCAGCAGGAACAATACCGAGGCCAGGTCTATCTCTCCCCGGTCGATGAAGAACATTCCTGCTACTGCGGCAACCCCGATAAACATGAAAATGGCCAGCAGCCGCTTTTTCGCTCCCCGATAATCGGAGATGGCGCCGAGAATGGGCGAGAGCAGCGCAATGATGACGAGAGCGACGGTATTGACGGTGGCAAGCCGTTGGGTCGCGCTGCTGGCTGGCAGAGCCGCGCCGGCGACCTTCACGAAGTAAATGGGGAAGACCGCCACCATGATGGTGGTCTGGACCGCAGAGGTGGCCCAGTCGTACATGGCCCAGGCGCGGAGCTCCGGACGGGCAAGACCGAGGCGAGACCAGAGGGAGGTGGGTGGCATGCCCGGGAAGCTAAGGCGGAACTGGGCGGCGCCGTAAGAGACCTGCAACCATTCGCGGGTTCGCGGAGTCAAACCCGACCATGACCAACGCTATCCGCGACGCCCTGCTCGCCTGTCTCCTCGCCTTCGTCTTCGGTCCCACCCATGCCGGCGCCCAGACTCGGGCGGGCGCTGCCACGCTCGATAGAGCGGAAGTCGTCGCCTGGCGGGAAGACCTCCGCCACATGGCTGCCGAGATGGCCAAGCGCCACAAGAATCTGTACCACACCGTTTCACGGGCGCGGTTCGATAGCGCCGTGACCTCATTGGACCGGCGGATTCCGTCGCTCGCCCGGCATCAGGTGATCGTCGAGCTGGCGCGGATCGTGGGACTGGTGGGAGACGGCCATACCAATGTCGCGCCAACCCGGGATCCGAAGATCGGTTTCCGCACCCTGCCGGTACGATTGTACCTCTTCAAGGATGGTCTCTTCGTGCGGGCCGCCAGGCGGGCTCAGGCCAGCCTGGCCGGCGCCCGTGTGGTGCAGATCGGGCGGGCGTCCCCGGAGCAGGCTTACGCTAAAGTGCGTGAGCTGGTCGGGCGCGACAACGAGATGGACGCTCGTTTCTTCGCGCCCTTTCTATTGGCGATGCCCGAGGTGCTCCACGCGCTCGGGATCATTGATGACATGGAGCGCGTCCCGATGGTGATCGAGCGGGGAGGCCACCGGTCGAGGGTGATCCTCAGCCCCAGCGGCCTCGCGCCGATGATGCCCCCGGACACCGATCTGAGCTGGTGGCCTGACAGCGGGTGGGTGGATATGAGAGACTCGGCGCCCAACCCCACTCCCCTCTGGCTGCGCCGCGACCCCGCCGTCCACTTTCGAGTGGAATACATCCCTGAACGGCGGCTGGCCTACGTCCAGTACAACAAGGTCGGAGACATGGAGGGCGAGAGTATCGCCGATTTCTCCCGCCGGCTCCTCTCCCTGTTGGATACCGCCGGCCTCGACCGGTTGGTGCTGGATCTGAGGCTCAACCGGGGAGGCAATGGAACGCTGAACGCGCCGCTCCTGCTCAGCTTGATCAAGGCGCGCAAGCTGGACGGTCCCGGCAAGCTGTTTGCCATCATCGGGCGGAGCACGTTTTCCGCCGCCCAGTTCATGGTCAACGACCTGGAGCGCTACACTGACGCCGTGTTCGTGGGGGAGCCCTCGGGCGGAAAGCCCAATTCCTATGGCGACTCGCGAAAGATCACCCTGCCCCACAGCGGGATTACGGTCAGGGTGTCCATCTACTGGTGGCAGGAAGAGCCCTGGGACACCAGGCAATGGAAGGCACCCGACCTCGCCGCCGAGCTGACATCGGCCAACTACCGAGCCAACATGGATCCGGCGCTGAAGGCGGCAGTTGAGTACCGTGCCGAGCCACCGATCGCCGACCGGATGGGGGAGGCACTATCGAGCGGGAGCATTCCAGAGGCTGTACGTCGCTACCGGGAATACATGGCCGACCCGAGGCATGCCTATGCCGACGAGGAAGCATCGCTCAACACCCTGGGCTACCGCCTGCTGAGCGACGGTCGCCATGAGGAGGCGATCGCCGTGCTGGAGCTGAATGCAGCGGCCCACCCCGAGTCTGCCAACGTCTACGATTCGCTGGGCGAGGCCTACGAAAAGGCGGGGCGACCCGATGCCGCAGCCCGCAACTATAAGAAGGTGCTACGGCTCGACCCGTCAAACAGCGACGCCAGGAACAGGCTGGAGCAACTCCTACCCTGAGACACGACCCTACGCGGACAGCCGAGCCTCTCGGGAGCTTCGGTGGATCGACAGGCCTACGGCGACGGCGAGAGTAAGCACGATCAGCGCCAGGGACAGGGCAGTCGGGATGTGGATCCAGGCGCTCAACGTCATCTTGAGGCCCACGAATATCAGAATGAACGCCACACCGGGCCTCAGGTACACGAACTTGCCCAGCATTCCTACCAGGACAAAGAACATGGCCCGGAGGCCGAGAATGGCGAAGATGTTGGAGCTGTAGACCAGGAAGGGATCGCGGGTAATGGCGAAGATGGCCGGAATGCTGTCGATGGCGAACACCAGGTCGGACCACTCCACCACCAGGAGCACGAGCAGCAGGGGCGTCGCCAGGAGTCGCCCGTCCGGCGTCCGGGTAAAAAACCTGGTCCCGTCATAGGCCTTGTCGATCGGAAGCACGCGCCGCGCCAGCCGCACCACCAGGTTCCCCTCGAGCTGGATCAGCTCCTCCTCCTTCTGCGCGTACATCTTGATCCCGGTGATCACCAGGATGGCGCCGAAGACGTACAGGATCCAGTGGAACCGCTCCAGCAGGATGGCGCCGAGCGCGATCATGATCAGCCGCATCACGATGGCGCCGAGGATACCCCACTTCAGGACCTTCGGCTGCGCCTCGGCCTTGACGCCGAAGTAGGAGAAGATGAGCAGGAAGACAAAGAGGTTGTCTACGCTGAGCGAGAGCTCGATCAGGTAGCCGGTGTAGTACTCCAGGGCGTGCTGCGTGCCCTCCTGCCAGAGCACGAACAGTCCGAACAGGAGGGCGATCGTAACCAGCCCGCCGCTCCAGCTGAGCGCCTCCTTGAAGCTGAGGACATGGGAACGGCGGTTCAACACTCCCAGATCGAGAATCAGGAGCGCCAGCACCAGTCCGGTGAAGCCCAACCAGACAGCCGAACTGTGCTCCCCCACTTAGAGGCCCAACGCCATGGCCTCGAGCCGCGCCACCCGTTCGGCCGTCGGCGGATGGGTGCTGAACATCTTCCCGACAACGCCACCGGTCGCGGCGAGCGGATTGACCTGGGCCAGCGGCGCCACGGCGGGCGGCACGTGCATGGGGATATTGTGCGCGAAGTCGTCCAGCCGGATCAGAGCATTGGCCAGCGGCGTCGGCCGGCCCAGGATCAGCGCACCGACGCGATCCGCCTCGAACTCCCGCTGGCGGGAGACGGCGAACTGAATGAGCATGGCGCCGAGCGGAGCGAGGAGGATCAGCGCGATTTGGGCTAACGGGTGCCCACCTTCGTCATCCCGGCCGCCACCGAACATCAGCAGGTAGGGCAGGTTGCTGAGTGCGCCGGCGATGCCCGCGGCCACGGTGGCAATGAGCATGTCCCGGTTCTTGATGTGGGCCAGCTCGTGGGCTATGACGCCTTCGAGCTCGGCCTGGGGCATGTACTTGAGGATGCCGGTCGTCACCGCGACCACCGCGTGATCGGGATTGCGCCCGGTGGCAAAGGCGTTGGGCTGCTCGTGCGGTGCTACCGCCACGGTCGGCATCGGCAGACCGGCCTTCTGCCGTAGGCGATCGACCATGGCATAGAGCTCCGGCGCCTCTTGAGCGGTCACGACGTGTGCCCCGTACATCTTGAGCACCAGCCGGTCGGAGAAGAAGTACATGATGAAGTTGAAGAGACTGCCGAACGCCAGCGCAATGACCAGTCCGCTGGAGCCGCCCAGGAGCTGGCCCACCAGCAGGAACAGGCCGAACAAGCCGGCCATGAGTACGAAGGTCTTGACGTTGTTCATGCTACGCCTTCTTCAAGCAAGGGGGCCAAACAAGAGAGCGAGACCCCGTCCGCTCCGCTTTCGCGTGGACGAAGGTCTCGCTCTAAGATGCAGAAGCGGCACCGGCCGCCGGCTGCTACCTTCTGAATGGACCGTGCCCGCATTTAGCGAACAGTCTTGACGATCCATTCGTCCGCCTTGCCGGCGGATAAGCTACTCCCCTTCTACAATCAGGAATTTAGCGCCGCGCTCATCCTGGAGTCAACCGAGCGATGCATCAGGGCCGCCCTGCTTGACAAGCCGACCGATGGGGCGTTCCGTGGAATAATCCTGTCGTCCCTGCAGCACCATCACTCTACTAATTCAGCCTCGAGGCACGCCCATGTCTGCAAGCATAGTCCGACGTGTTCGGCCGGAGCTGCGCCGGTTCGCGGCCCTCCCGGTCGCCTGGGCCATCGCCGCTGGACCCACATCCCTGTCGGGCCAGAGCCAGGACGCAACCCTGACCGGCAGGGTGAGCGACGCCACCAGCAATGAGGCCATCAGCGGGGCCCGGATCTTCGTGCCCGGTACCGTCATGGCTACCAGCACCCGGCTCGATGGCACCTACCGGCTGCGGCTGGTCCCCGGCACCCACCAGGTGCGGGTCACCTACATCGGCTATGGGATGAGGCGGGATACGGTTCAAGTCGAGGCCGGTGCGACGCTCACCCATGACTTCCAGCTCCAGCGTGAGCCGCTCGCTCTGGAGGAGCTCGCTGTCGTGGGCACCCGGGCCGCGGAGCGGACCTCGACCGAAGCGCCGGTGCCGGTGGACGTGCTCACCGCTGCCGAGATCAAGCAGACCGGGCGCACCGAAACGTCCCAGATCATTCAGGCCCTGGCGCCGTCGTTCAACTTCCCGCGCGCGACGATCTCCGACGGGACCGACCACACCAGGCCGGCAACCCTCCGCGGCCTCGCCCCGGACCAGGTGCTGGTCCTGGTCAACGGGAAACGGCGCCACGGCAGTGCGCTCATCAACGTGAACGGCAGCATCGGGCGCGGCTCAGGTATGGTCGACCTCAACGCCATCCCAGCCAGCTCGATCGAGCGGATCGAGATCCTGCGGGACGGCGCAGCGGCGCAATACGGCTCTGACGCCATTGCGGGAGTGATCAACATCATCCTCAAGCAGGGTGCCCCTAACGAGGTCGGCACCACGCTCGGCCAGACGGTCGAGAGCGACGGGGGTGTGATCCAGGCCGGAGGGAATTACGCGCTGGCGCTCGGAGGCGATGGCGTCCTCCAGATTGCGGGCGAGTATCGCAATCGCGGCTTTACCAACCGCTCCGCGCCGGACCTGCGCACCCAGTACCTCGCCGGCGATCCCCGAAACAATGATCCGGCACTCAACGGCCTGATCAATCACCGGCAGGGCGACGCCGATACGCAGGACGGAGGCCTCTTCCTCAATCTGGCCAAGCCGGTGAGCGATGCGGTGGAGGTCTACGCCTTTGGTGGCGGGACCCTCCGGAGCGGGGAGTCGGCCGGATTCTTCCGGCGGGCACTCGATGACCGGACCGTGCGGAGCATCTACCCCAACGGCTTTCTCCCCATCATCGGCACCAAGATCTCCGACTTCTCAGGCGTGGCCGGGCTCCGGGGCGAACAGGTGGGCTGGCGCTGGGACGTGAGCGCCGATTACGGCCGCAACCTGTTTCACTTCGACGTGCGCAACAGCGCCAACGTGACGCTGGGTAACGGCAGCCCCCAGGATTTCTATGCTGGCACGCTCACGTCCGACCAGTTCACCGCCAACGTCGACGTGGCCAAATCCTTCATGGTGGGACTGGCGTCGCCGCTCAATGTGGCAGTCGGAGGTGAGTTCCGTCAGGATGGCTACGGTATCAACCCCGGCGAGCCGAACAGCTATATCGATGGAGGCGTGCCCATTCTCGACGGGCCGAATGCCGGCACACAGGGCGCGCCCGGTGCGCAGGTGTTCCCCGGCTTCCGGCCTGGCGATTCGACCGATGTCAGCCGGCACAACGTCGCGGGCTATGTCGACCTTGAAGCGAAGGTGGTCCGGCAGCTGCTGGTCGGCGTGGCCGGGAGGGTAGAGAACTACAACGACTTCGGGTCTACCACCGACGGCAAGGTCACCGCTCGCTTCGAGCCGATTCCCGGGTTTGCGGTACGCGGGGCGATCGCGACCGGCTTCAAGGCCCCCTCGCTCGGGCAATCGTTCTTCTCGGCCACGTCCACCAACTTCATCAACGGCGTCCCCTTCGATAACCGGACCTTCCCGGTCACCAACCCCGTCGCCCAGGCGCTCGGCGCCAGCGAACTGACGCCGGAAACTTCAACCAACTACAGCTTCGGCGTCGCGCTCAACCCGGTGAAGAATCTCTCGGTCACCGCCGACTACTATCAGATTTTGATCGACGACCGCATCGTGTTCTCCGGCAACTTCACCGGGGCGGCAGTCCGCGCGTTTCTGGAGAGCCAGGGCTTTCCCGGTGTAGCGGGCGGGCGGTATTTCACCAACGCCATCGACACTCGCACGCTGGGACTGGACATCGTCGCCAACTATGGATTCCCAATTGGAGCGACCAGCACGCTTCGCCTGACCGGCGGGTTCAACTACAACGTCAATCGGGTGCTGCGGATCTCGCCCACCCCACCGGCACTGAGCGCTTTCCAGGAGACCCTGTTCGACCGGGTGGAGCGGGCTCGGATCGAGGTGGGCCAGCCCAAGGACAACCTGTACCTCAGTGGCGTATTCAACCATAAGGATTTCGGGTTCACCCTGCGGAGCCAGCGGTTCGGCGAGGTCACCAGCTTCGGCACTCCGACCGACGGGTCGCTGGATCAGACGTTCGCCGCCAAGTGGATCACGGACGTAAACGCCTCCTATACCTTCGGCGGGCGTTTTACGCTGGCGGCAGGCGTGGACAACATCTTCGACGTCTATCCTGACGTGAATAGCCAGGGCAACGCTACGACGGCGGGGAACAACAACTTCGGGATCTTCCCCTACAACCAGATCTCGCCGTTCGGATTCAACGGGGCGTTCTATTATGGAAGGCTGACGTTCGGGTTCTGAGTCGGGGCAAAGACGGTCTAGAACCCAGGCTGTTCCTGATGTATCGGATCATTCAGGACCATCGCCTGCACCGTCGAACCCACTGGCGTCTCGTGTTGACCCTCGGGAATGATCAGCAGCGCGTTGGCCAGGGTCATGGACGTGAGGATTCCTGAGCCCTGAGGCCCGGTGAGCCGGGCCTCAGGGCCAGTCGGTCCTTCGGTCACGATTCCGCGGAGGAAATGCTGCAGTTTGGGCTTGAGGCCAATCGGCTCAGTCATGCGGACCGGCACGCTACGGCGGAACACGCGTTGATGGCCCATCATCCGCCGGATCGCCGGATGCACGAACAGCTCGTAGGTCACCATCGTGCTTACCGGGTTACCCGGCAGCCCGATCCACGGCACCTCCCCCAGTAGGCCGAAGCCCACCGGCGCCCCCGGCCGCATCCGAAGTTTCCAGAAACGGTGCTGGGCGCCCAGTTCCTCGAGCACGCTCCGAACGTAATCGTGCTCGCCGACACTGATTCCGGCCGTGGTGACCAACAGATCGCAATCCATGGCGCGGGCCAGGTGCTCACGCAGGCTCTCGGGCGTATCGGCGGCAATCCCGAGGTTGACCGGCTCCCCCCCGGTCTGGCGTACCAGCGCCACCAGTGTGTGAGTATTGCTGCTGGCGATCTTCCGACCGCTGAGG
>DATBSM010000096.1:0-9977 GCA_036559785.1 Gemmatimonadales bacterium | reverse complement strand
ATGGTCATCGGACCGACGCCACCGGGAACGGGAGTGATGGCGGAGGCAATCTTCGCCACCGGTTCGTAGGCCACGTCGCCCACGAGGCGATAACCCTTGGGCCGCGACGGGTCTTCCACCCGGTTGATGCCCACGTCGATGACAACCGCCCCGGGACGGACCATGTCGGCGGTGACGAATTCCGCCTTCCCGATGGCCGCCACCAGGATGTCCGCCTGGCGGGTGACGGCGGGCAGGTCGCGGGTGCGCGAATGACACACCGTCACCGTCGCGTCGCCGCCCGGTCCCTGCTGAATCAGGAGGTTGGCCATCGGCTTGCCTACAATGTTCGAGCGACCCACAATGACCGCGTGCGCACCCTTGGTCTCGACGCCGGAGCGGATCAGCATCTGCTGCACCCCATACGGGGTGGCCGGCCGAAATGCGGTCTTGTCGCCGGTCACCAGTTTGCCCACGTTGACCGGATGAAAGCCGTCCACGTCTTTTCCCGGGTCGATCCGCTGCAACACCTTCTCGCTGTTGATGTGCTTGGGGAGCGGCAGCTGGACCAGGATGCCATGAATCGCGGCATCGGCATTGAGCCGATCAACCGTCGCCAGGAGCTCGGCCTCAGAGGTTTCGGCCGGCAGCCGCAGGGTCACAGAGTGCATTCCGGCTTCCTCGCACGCCTTCCCCTTGGACCGGACATACACGGCGCTGGCGGGATCCTCGCCCACCAGGACGGCGGCCAGTCCGGGCTTCCGGCCGGAACCGCTCACCCGCGCCACCTCACTGGCCACTTCTTGCCGAATGGCCTTGGCGATGGCGACGCCGTCGAGGACGCGGGCGCTCACCGGGCAAAATCCACTGCGCGGGTCTCCCGGATCACCACCACCTTTATCTGGCCGGGATACTGCAGCTCGCCCTCGATCTTGCGCGCGATCGACTCGGAGAGCTGCGCCGCAGCGCCGTCGTCGATGCGCTCGGGTGTCACGACCACCCGGATCTCCCGTCCGGCCTGGATGACGTTGCTCTTCTCCACCCCGGGGAAGGCGTTCGCGATCTCTTCCAGCCGAGTCAGCCGCTTGACGTAACTTTCGAAGGCTTCGCGCCGAGCACCAGGACGCGAGCCGCTGATGGCATCCGCCGCCTGGACCAGCACCGACTCGGTGGATTCGTGCGGCACGTCGTCATGGTGGGCCTGAATGCAGTTGATCACGGCCGCGCTCTCCCCGTATTTGCGCGCCACTTCCACACCCAACTCGACGTGGGTTCCTTCGCTGTTGTGGGTGAGCACCTTGCCCACGTCGTGCAGCAAGGCGCCGCGCTTGGCGAGCAGCACGTCGACGTGCAACTCGGCCGCCATCATGCCGGCCAGCCAGGCCACTTCCTTCGAGTGATCGAGGATGTTCTGGCCGTACGAGGTGCGGTAGCGCATCCGGCCGATGAGCTTGATCATCTCCGGGTGCAGCCCGTGCACCCCGGTGTCGTACGCCGCCTGCTCGCCCAGCTCGACCAGCTGGGTCTCCAGCTCGGCGCCCATCTTCACCACCACCTCCTCGATCCGGCCGGGGTGGATGCGGCCGTCCACGATCAGGGCCTCGAGCGACCGGCGGGCGACCTCACGCCGGATGGGATCGAAACAGGAGATGATCACGGTGTCGGGGGTGTCGTCGATAATGACGTCGACGCCGGTGGCCGTCTCGAAGGCGCGGATGTTCCGACCTTCGCGGCCGATGATCCGACCCTTCATGTCGTCGCTCGGCAGAGCAACGGCTGCGACGGTGCTCTCCGCCGTGTGCTCGGCCCCGAGCCGCTGGATGGCCATGGAGATGATTCGGCGTGCATCCCGGTCGGCGGTACGGCGCGCCTGGTCCTTGATGTCGCGAACCAGGGCCGCGGCCTGGCCTCGGGCTTCGTCCTCGATTCGCTGCAGAATCTCCCGCCGGGCATCCTCGGCCGTGAGCCCTGCGATACGTTCCAGCTTGATCCGCTGCTCCTGGGCCAGCCGGTCGGCCTCTCCCTCCCGGCTGCGGAGGCTCAGCTCCCGCTGGGTCAGCGCTTCCTCACGGTGCGCCGCTCCCCGCTCCCGGACATCGATCTCCTCCAACTTTCGGTCCTGGGTGCGGGCCCGTTCCTCGGCACGGCGCTCCAGGCGGTCCCATTCCTCGCGCCGGCGCAGGATCTCTCGATCGAGATCTTCCCGCAGTTTGAGCGTCTCCATCTTGGTGCTGAGCAACAGGTCGGCTTTCGCCGCTTCCGCGTCACGCTGGCCCTCTGAGCGGATCCGCTCGGCATCCGCCCGCGCCACAGTGAGAATACCGGTGGCGCTCCGCCGCTGATTCCGGGTGTAAAGCAGGATGAAAAGCAGGGAGCCGGCCAGTGCCGCAGCCACCCCCGCCAGGACCGCCAGGAGGAGAGACTCGAGCATTATGGTGCTCCCCTCAGGAAGCTGCGCGAGTACCGCGCTTGGCTGGTGGGAGAAGCCGGGCCAGATCGTCCGCCATGGCGGTAAGCCGGTCGGCGACCTCGCGATCGCCACGGCGGGCCTGGAAGAGCTCGTCCGTGATGGCAAGTGCGGCCAGAATCGCCGCTTTCTGGGTCTCGACCATCGGTAGGCTATCGCGAACCCGTTTTAGCGCCGCGTCGAGGTACGCGGCCACCTCCCGGGTGTAGTCGGGCGGAAGCTCGGAGCGGACGGTGTACTCCTCGCCTCCGATGATGACCCGAACCGCATTCTTGGTAGTACTCACGCGGCGTTGCCTCCGCCGTGCTGCTCGAGGAAGGTGAGCCGGCCGGTCAGCGCCTTGAGCCGCTCCTTGGCACCGTCGATGCGCTGTCGCAAGGCTTGATTCTCCATCTCGAGCTCGATAACCCGCTGGCGAGCCTGTTTGAGCTCTGGGCCCGCCAGCACGCCGCCGTTGGTCCGGACGTCCTGCAGCTCGGCCTCCGCCTTCAGTGTCCGCCTCCGCCAGCCGGCCAGCTCCTCGGCCAGATGGTTCAGCAGCTGTTCCAGATCGGTCATGGCCTTCTGGTCGGGCCGCTCGTAATGGTATGTCACGCTCACGATCCACCCCTTGGTCCACCTGCATCGCGTCGCTGGATGTCCAGTTCGGTTGCCAGCGCGGTGAGCATGCGGGCCTCGATAGCGTCTATTTCCGGATCGCGCAGGGTGCGGTCCGCGGCCCGGAAGGTGAGCCGGAACGCGACGCTGCGCCGGCCGGGCGGAAGCTCGGGTCCTCGGTAATCGCTCTCGACCAGAATCGACTCGAGCAACTCGCCGCCAATGCGTTCGAGCAACTCCTCGACTTGCCGCGCGGTGGTCCCTTCTCCGAGCAGGAGCGCGAGCACCCGCTCGGAGGACGGAGTCGAGGGGAGGGTCACGAATCGCGCCGGGAGGCGCGGAGCCGGATCGAGCAACAGCTCGAAACCGAAGAGCGGAGCCGCCCAGGGAGGCGCATCGGCCGCCACCGGCCCCGCCCGGCCGACAGTGCGGCCACTCGAGTCCCGGGCAATCCATTCGGACCCTTCAACCTGCACTGCGCCCTGCGGAATCGCCAGAGCGACGGCCGCCTCGAACAGCCCCTTGAGATCCCACACATCAAACCGATCCTGGCCCGACCCGGTCCAATGCGGCGGCTCCCGGTGGCCGGTTAGGACGGCGGCGAGGTGACGCTCCTCCCGCGGGCGCTCGCCGCCGGCCTGGGCGGTGAAGACCGTGCCGATCTCGAACAGGCGCACGTCGGCCACATGCTTGGCCCAGTTGCCCTCGACCAGGCGCACCAGGCCAGGCAGCAGGCGCCGCCGCAAGTAGCCATCCGCATTCGACAGCGGATTCAGCAGCCGTACGCTGTCCGAGCCGTCGGCCGGCCCGGTGGGGAGGGGCGAGACCTCGAAGAAGCCTTGCCGGGCCAGCCCGCGTCGCACCTCGGCCGTGGCGCGCTCGACCGGCGCGTCGGGCAGGAGTCCGGGCCGGAAGGGGCGCAATTTGGAGGGGAATTTCTCGTACCCGTGCATCCGGGCCACCTCTTCGATGAGGTCGACTTCCCGGAGCAGGTCAGGACGCCAGCTGGGCGCTTCCACCGCAATGCGGCCGTCCTCCGGCTTGGATACAACGGTGGCGCCGATGGCAACCAGGTAGCCTTCCAACGCCTGCCAGGGGAGCTCCACGCCGAGGACCTGAGTCACTCGGGCCGGCCGAAGAAAGATGCGTGATGGATTGCTCGGTCCGGGCCCCACATCTACCGGGGCTCCCGCCAGCTCTCCGCCGGCGGTAGCGCCGATAATCTCGATGCACCTTCGTAGGGCCTCGACCCCCCCCCAGCGGTCGATCCCGCGCTCGAAGCGGTAGCTCGCCTCGGTGGAGAGTCCCAGCGCGCGCCGGGTCCGCCGGATGCCGGCAGGCGTGAAATAGGCGCACTCGAGGAACAGGTCTACTGTCTCGGCGGAAACCTCGGTGGCGCTGCCGCCCATCACTCCGGCGACCCCAATGGCACCACCATCGTCGGCGATCACCGTCATCCCGGGTGTGAGCTTGCGCTCCACGCCGTCGAGCGTGATCACGGTCTCCCCTTCCCGCGCCCGCCGCGCCACCACGCCTGGTCCTCGCAGCCGCGCGATATCATAAGCGTGCATGGGCTGGTTGAGCTCGAGCATGACGTAGTTGGTGGCGTCCACGATGTTGTTGATCGACCGGACACCCGCCGCCTCGAGCCGGCGGGCCAACCAATCGGGCGACGGCGCCACCTTCACGCCTTTCACGACGGCGGCGAGGAACCGGGGGCAGCCTTCGAGATCCTCAATCGCCGCCCGCACGCCACCCACATCCGTGCTGTTGCCCACCCGGCGAACCGGGGGCACCTCGATGGTCGGCGAGCCCGGGATGACCGGAAGCCGGAACGGCGTGCCGTAACTGGCGGATAGCTCCCGAGCGATTCCTTTGTGCCCCAGCAGGTCGGGACGGTTGGGGCCGACGTCAACCACGAGTCTGTGATCGTCGAGGGGAAGGGCCTCAAGCAGGCGGGTGCCCGGCGTGGCTTCGGTTCCGAGCTCCCAGATCCCGTCGCCGTCCTGGCCCAGGCCCAGCTCGCGAGCGGAGCACAGCATTCCCTCGGAGGCTTCACCTCGGAGCTTACGCTTTTCAATGCGAAGGCCGTCGGGCAGCGTCGCACCGACGGGGGCGAAGGGATACTTCCGTCCCGCCGTCACATTCGCCGCGCCGCACACCACGTTGCGCCGCTCGGCCGATCCATCGTTTACCAGGCAGACCCGAAGCCGGTCGGCGTTGGGATGCGGCCGCACCTCCTCGACGAGTCCGATGAGCACGTCACCGAGACCGGTGTGAAGTGGTTCCACCGCGTCCACCGGGGCTCCCAGCATGGCCAGCCGCTCGGTGACGTCCTTGACGTCCAGGCGGCGGCGGAGAAAGTCTTCGAGCCAGCGCAGGGAGACGTTCATCCCTGCCCCCCTGCCCATCCACCCGTGGGCGGGTGCCCGCCCCGCTGCCCGCCCGGTACGAACTGCTCCAGGAACCTCATGTCCCCATCATACAACAGACGGATATCGGGAATGCCATGCCGTAGCATCGTGATCCGGTGGGGACCCATGCCGAAGGCCCAGCCGGTGTAGCGCTCCGGGTCAACACCGGAATGCTCGAACACCGCAGGATGCACCATCCCGCAGCCGAGTATTTCCATCCAGCCGGTCCCCTTACACGCCGCGCAACCGCTGCCGTGGCAAATCTGGCATTCGACATCCATCTCCGCCGAGGGTTCGGTGAAGGGGAAGAACGACGGCCGGAAGCGCACCTTGGTGATCGGCGAAAAGAACTGGTGGGCAAAGTGGGCCAGCGTCGCCTTCAGGTCTACGAAAGAAATTCCTTCATCGACGGCCAAGCCCTCGATCTGGGAAAACGCGGGCGCGTGCGAGGCGTCGAAGGGATCGTTGCGATAGACCAGTCCGGGAATGATCACCCGCACCGGTGGCGGCGACTCGAGCATGGCGCGAATCTGCACCGGGGACGTATGGGTCCGGAGCAACAGCCGTCCGCCCTGCTCGCCCGCGATCGGTGGAGCATCCACGTAGAGGGTGTCGTGCATGTCCATGGCCGGGTGGTCGGCCGGAAAGTTGAGCGCGGTGAAGTTATACCACTCGGTCTCCACTTCCGGGCCCACGGCCACGGTGAAACCGAGGCCGCGGAAGATCTCCACGATCTCGTCCACCACGCGCGTCACCGGGTGCTCGGCTCCCACCCAGCGGCGCCGCCCGGGCATCGTGAGGTCGATTCCCGACGATTCACGGCCGCGGCGCTCCGAATCGAGTACCTCGCGCCGGGCGGCAAATGCCGCCTCGAAGCTGGCCTTGAGCTGGTTAACCGCGGCGCCATAGCCCTTGCGCTGGTCGAGCGGCAGCGACGGAACCGATTTCAACGCCTCAGTGAGCGCACCGTTCTTGCGGCCGAGCACGGCAATGAGCTCGGTCGCGAGCTGGTCCACGCTGAGGCGGGGGACCGCCTCGAGCCGGGGCAGGAACGCATCGAGTTCGGAATAGCCGGTCGGGTTGGGCATGGCTATGGGCTATGGGCTATGGGCTGTTGGCTACGCAGGTGATCAGAAAGACTTTTCGTCCACATCGAAGCGTTATGGCTCACGGGGTAGCCAATAGCCCATAGCCAATAGCCTGTTTCAAAATCGACGGGGCCGCCCGCCCAGTGCGAACGGCCCCATCTGGGCTGCAAGAAGGTGGGCCCGCACGGTGTTGCGGGCCACAGTTATTTCTGATCGGCGCCTTTGGCCAGCTCGGCGATCTTGGCAAATGCGTCGATATCGTGCACCGCCAGATCGGCCAGGACCTTCCGGTTGATGTCGACGCCGGCTTTCCGGAGCCCAGCCATGAGGCGGCTGTAGCTCATGCCCTGCATGCGCGCCGCGGCGTTGATACGGGTGATCCAGAGCGCCCGGAACTCGCCCTTCTTCTTCCGGCGGTCGCGGTAGGCATAGCGCATGGCGCGCTCGGCCGTCTCCTTAGCCGCCTTGTACAGCTTGCTCCGGCCGCCACGGGCACCTTTGGCAGCCTCCATGATCTTCTTTTTCCGGGCGTGGTGAGCGACGCCATTCTTAACGCGGGGCATGAAATGTCCTTATGCCTGAAGGAGACGGCTGACGCGAGGGAAATCCGCCGAGCTGACGAGATCGGGCTTCTTCAGCCGATTCTTCCGCTTGCGCGTCTTCTTGGTCAGGATATGGCTGTGATTGGCATGCCAGCGCTTGAGCTTCCCGGTTCCGGTCTTCTTGAAGCGCTTCATGGCGGCACGCTTGGTCTTCATCTTCGGCATTTGTGATTCCTCGACTCGCGTTGCTTGTCCCCTACTTCGGCGCGATGACCATCGTCATGTTGCGACCCTCGAGCTTGGCATCGGACTCGATCTTCCCCACATCTACCAGCGCAGCAGCCACCCGATCGAGCACCGCCTTACCCAGCTCCAGGTGGGCCATCTGCCGGCCCCGAAACATCATGGTCACCTTGACCTTATTGCCGTCGCCCAGAAACTCCCGCGCATGGCGGGTCTTGAAATCGAAATCGTGGTCGTCGATTCCGGGGCGGTACTTCACTTCCTTGAGCTGGATGATGTGCTGCTTTTTCTTGGCCGCACGAGCGGCCTTGGCCTCCTCGAACTTGAACTTCCCGTAGTCCATGATCTTGACCACGGGGGGCCGAGCGGTCGGCGCTACCTCCACGAGATCCAATCCACGTTCCAGGGCGGCCGCCAGCGCTTCCTCGATTGGCAGAACCCCAAGCTGCTCACCGGCGGCGGTGATGACTCGCACCGGGCTGATCCGGATCATGCGGTTAACGCGGATTCGCTTGTCGCGATCGTTCGTGGCCAGTGCGTGCCTCCAACGTGAGAACGAAAAAGGGCACCCGGCGATGACCGGATGCCCACGACACGAAGCCCACGGTGGCGAAAGCCACCTGATTCGCTTCGAAGCCAGGACCCGGCTGCGCTGCGGCATCGGGCCGGCAGGCTCAGGGTGGGGGAACTCGATTCCCCGCTTTCACAAGGTGCGGAAGGTAGTCAGCACCGAGCCAAGTGTCAACCAGAAACCACGTTGGCTGGTTCGGCCGCAGGCGTGACATCGCGCAGTACCACACCCTTGCCCTCCCGAACCGGTGTCCCCATCGCCACCCTCGGATCGTGCTCGAAGATCAGGCGCCAGCCACCGGCGACGGCCTCGTCCAGGATCGTGCGCTTGCTCTCCAGCGTGCGGAGGGGCTCCAGGTCGTAGCCCATGATCCAGGGCAGCGGCAAGTGCGCCGTGGTGGGAAATAGGTCGGCCACAAACAGGGCGGTCTCACCCCGGTCTCGCAGCATCACCGCCTGGTGGAACGGGACGTGACCGGGCGTCAGACGCACCGAGATTCCCGGCAGCACATCCTCGTCTCCATCCAGCAGACGCCAGCGGTTGGCGGCCGCGATGGGCTCGAAGTTGCGCGGCAAATAGCTCGCCCGGGTGCGCTCGTTGGTATGGCGGGCGAACTCGAGCTCGCCGCGCTGCACGACGTAGGTGGCATTCGGGAAGGCCGGCCGGACGTGGCGCCGCGGATCGTTCTCCAGATCCGGGTCCATGGTGGTATTGCCACCGGCGTGATCGAAGTGAAGGTGGGTGTTGATGACCCACTTCACGTCCCGCGGCAGGAAGCCGGCGGAGGCCAGCGCATCCTCGAGCTGGGTGGCGCCCTCGAGGCCCTGGTTCTCCACCCCGTAGATGTCGAGGAACTTGGCGTCTTCCTTGTTGCCGAGCGCGGTATCGATCAGCACCAGTCCATCGTTGTGCTCGACCAACACGCAGCGCATGGCCAGCGGAATCCGGTTGCGGTCGTCCGGCTCGATTCGGGTATGCCAGAGCGTCCGCGGCACCACGCCGAACATGGCACCTCCGTCGAGATGCTGGCGGCCACCCTCCAGCGTGTGGCAGCGAAGCCCGCCGACTTTGAACGACCGGAGTAGCGTCACGTCAGTTCCTCCTGACACGAGTCCGCCCGCGGCTCGGTCGGCATGGCGGATCGCTTTCGACGGCGACCGCGACGGTAGCGCCGCGCCTCAATGACCATGAGATCCTGGAGCGTTCGGGCACCCTCCTCCCGTGCCAGTGAGAGGAGCCGACAGAGCAGCTCCGCGGTCACCAGGGCATCGCCGCCGGCCCGGTGGCGAGCCTCGTTACGGAATCCAAAGAAGCGGCACAGGTTGTCCAGTCCGCAGGAGCGCACCCCTTTAACCAGCCGGCGCGCCAGCCGTACGGTGCAGAACCGGGTGCCATCCAGCGTGAGGTCACGGGAGCGACGCAGCTCGGCGCTGACGAAATTCCAGTCGAACCTGGCATTGTGGGCCACGAACACTCGGCCAGCCAGCACCCCGAGCAGGCGCTCCGCAACCTCAGAGAACCGCGGCGCGTGACGCACCATCTCGTTAGTGATGTTGGTGATGGCGCAAACCGCGCGAGGGATCGGCCGCTCCGGATTGACCAGCGATTCGAACACGATCTCGCGGCGCTCGCCGTGGACCACAGCAACCGCGATCTCCGTGATACGGTCACCATACCCCGACCGGATGCCGGTGGTCTCCACATCCACCACGGCAAAGGCGCAGTCGTCCAGCAGCGGGGAGCCCTGGGCCTCGGGCACCAGCGACCAGCGCCCATCCTCCAACAGGCGTACCCGGTGATCGGCGCCGAGGAGGGCGTACGCCACCCGGTCGCAGATCGCGGCGGGGGCACCCAAGAGTCCCAGGATCTCGTGGCAGAGGATCGAGGGCGTGTGCGGCCCTAGGCGCAGGTGGCCCAGGACCCGATCGAGGAGAGTGCTCTCCGGATACGCCGCGGTACCGATCACAGCGCCGCCCGGCGGAGCGGGAGCGACATACAGCGGGGGCCGCCCCCGCCCCGGGCCAGCTCACTCCCCTCGATAGTGATGACGGTGCGATGCTTGGCCTCGCTCCAATC
>DATBSM010000095.1:0-5625 GCA_036559785.1 Gemmatimonadales bacterium | reverse complement strand
AACGGAATGCCGGGGATATCGAAGGACGGGAGCTGTATGCCGCGCAGCCGGGCTGTAGCCGCGTCCCGGGTTCGAGCAGTGACGTGATCGATGGTAGCGTCGACATCGATCGCCGCAATGGCCGATCCCCCGGCCCGGCGGCTCGCCTTGACCACCGTAGGCCTCCCGTAAAGTGTGGGCGTGGAGGTCAGGCCGCGAACGGTCGCCTGGTAGGCGCCCTGCGCCGCGGTGGTCCCCCCGATCGAGAAGTCAAGCTGTCCCTGCTCCAACAGGAAGCGGGGGAACTCCTTCTCCTTGGGGAACTCCACCGTCACTCCCGCGGCTCGCAGCCGCTGGGGTCCCGGAGCCGGGCGAGGCAAGAGCCCGGGCGGCATGTACTGTTGCGCCACCTCGGCCCAATAGAGGGCCTGCTTGAAGCGCTCGATGCTCACCTTGCCAAAGAAGGCGCTGCCGATGTCGGGCGCCGAGAAGCTGGGCAGCTTGAGCAGAGACTTGGCGAAGACAAAATCCTTCTGCCGGGCCTGATCCAGCAGCTGAGTGCCCTGACTGAGGAGCTGCACGCCGGTGCGGGTGTTTCGCTCCAATGCCTCCAGCCGTTTCTTGGCCGCGTCGATCTGCCGCAGAGTCTGCTGCACCGACTGGATGGCCTGGCGGGTGCTGTCGAGGCCCAGCTTCTTCGGATCCGCCGAGGAGAGCCGCTGGACCAATGCGCGGGCCGAGTCCAGCGTTTGGCTGATGTCCAGCTGCTTGAATCCCAGATCCAGCGCTTTCCGAGTGGAGTCGGTGCGCGCGAGGAGTGCCTGGGCTTCACGTATGGTGGTCAGCTGCGTGGGGTCGAGCGCGAGCTGGCGGAGGGTATCGATCGGCGTCAGGGAAAGCAGTGGTACATCGAACTGCTTGGTCCACTGGTCCACGGACTGCAGGATCTTGGGAGCGAACCCGTTGCCTTTGACCGGTCGTGCCGGGGTCTTGCGGGCAGTGCCGAAGCGCATCCCGCGAAGGCTCAGCCGCTCGATCACCAGCTTCTTCTCCGCCAGTGCCTCGGGATTCAGCTTGAGCCGAATGTCGTCCGCCTCGAGCAGGTTCCGCGTGAGCGCAAAGGGGTCGGCTATCTGGAGGCGGCTCAAATCGACCGAGGCCCGCCGGGGGTACAGGTCCAGCTTGCCGACGTCCACCTGGGTCCCAAGCAGCTCGGTGCTCGCCTCTTCGGTGGTGTCCTTCGCTACCGGCTCGGCAAAAATCACTACCAATACGGCAAGGATCGTGAACAGGAGCAGTAGCGGACCGATGGCTTTCCATCGGAAGATCTTGATTCGCATCGCCTAGTTCGGCCAGAACATGCGGTACCAGTTGTAGGCCTGCGAAGCTGTGATCGCCTTGTAGAACCTCGATTGACGAACCCGTGCACCGATGGTGGCGCGGTAACGGGCTACGCCGTACCGGGCCGCAAAGAAGATCGGCACCGCCAGCACCATCCAGCCGACGAAGCTGCCCAGAACCACGGTATTGTTGAAGTTGGTATACGGCACCAGCGGCGTGTTCGTCATCGCGGTCCAGAGCGGCCGGAGCGACGGCGTCTCAAGCAGCTGGAGCCCCAGAGGATGGAACACGGGATCGAGCAGGAACCCGACCGGCACGAACAGCGCCCAGCCCAGCATGGCGCCGCCGAACGAGACGTTGAGCAGCACCACCAGCGAGAAGACGACCAGGTTATGGAGGTTCAGCAGCGGCGTCAGCCCCAGCACCGACCCGATGGCAATGCCGGCGGCCACCTGGCCCGGCGTGCCCTCCGAGTGCAGCGTCTTGATGATCGACTGAATCAGCTTGAGCAGGGTGAGCATGCAGGGAAAGTACGAGGGCTATTGGCTATTGGCTATTGGCTGGACCTAGCGCGTCAACAACGCTTCGCTCCGGACGCATGCTTTGCCCACAGCCAATAGCCAATAGCCAATAGCCCTATTATCCTCACGAAACCTATGCCCGCACGACAGCGCCGCGCACCACACGTGCACAAGTTCGGCGGCGCCTCGCTGGCCGACTCCGCCGCCGTCCGCCGTGCCGTCGACATCATCCAGAGCCACCAGCCGGAGCCCACCGTCGTGGTGGTTTCCGCCATGGCGGGCGTGACCGACGCGCTCCTGGCGGTTGCGCAGCAGGCGGGAAGCGGGGATGAACGTACGCTTGCCGCACTCATCGACCAGCTTCGTACCCGCCACGCGGAGGCAGCCGGAGCGCTGCTGCCCGCGGGCCGGAGCCGCACCGAAATGCTGGCCCACATTGTGGAGGTGTTCGACGAGCTCGAGGGGTTGGCCGCCGGACTACGGCGGCTCCGCGAGCTGACTCCACGGACCACGGACCTCGTGATCTCCCGGGGGGAGCGGCTCAGCGCGCAGCTGCTTGCCGGCGCCTTGGAGGCCGCCGGCACCAAGGCCAGGTACGTGGACGCCATCGAAGTGGTGCATACCGACGATGTGTTCGGCCAGGCATCGCCCGACTTCGCCCATACCGATCGCTCGGCGCAGCGGACTCTGGATCCGATCATCGCTCGCGGCGTCATTCCCATCGTGCCCGGCTTCCTGGGAGCGACTCCCACTGGTGAGGTTGCCACTCTCGGCCGCGGCGGGTCGGACCTCACCGCCACGCTGCTCGCCCGGGCGCTTGGCGCCCGGCGGGTGACCCTCTGGAAGGACGTGCCGGGACTGCTGACCGCCGATCCCCGCGTGGTTCCGGATGCGCGAGTCATTTCACGGCTGCACGCCCGCGAGGCGGCAGAGCTGGCCTACTACGGAGCCAAGGTGCTTCACCCCCGGGCCCTTATTCCTCTGGCTGGCCGGCGGATCCCTATTCACATACGGCCGTTCGAGGATCCTGAATCTCCCGGCACCGAGGTCTCGGAGCAGGTCGAGCCAGGGCGGTTTCCGGTCAAGGCCCTCACTTCCACCGGCGGCCAGGCCCTGATCACCGTCACCGGCAACGGCATGCTCGGCGTGCCCGGGATCGCGGCCCGCACATTCGCGGCCCTGCATGCAATGCGGATCTCGGTCTCACTGATTTCTCAGGCGTCATCCGAGCATTCGATCTGCTTCAGCGTGCCCGAGCCGTTCGCCACCCAGGCGCGGGATAGCCTGGTGCAGGAGTTTCAGGGGGAGATCGGTCGCCGGGAAATCGATGGGGTGGAAGTGAGCCCCGCCATGGCCACAGTTGCCGTGGTCGGCCTTGGGATGCACGGCACACCGGGCGTGGCGGCGGGAGTGTTCTCCGCTCTGGCAGCCGGAAACCTCAACGTGGTCGCCATTGCCCAGGGCTCATCCGAACTGAATATCTCAGTGGTAGTAGCGTCCGCAGACGCCGCGGAAGCGCAGCGCCGGATCCATGCGGCCTTTCAGCTTTCCCGCATCGCCGGCGGGTCGGTGATCCGGCCCGAGCGCATGGAGGTCGTGCTGCTGGGGTTCGGTCAGATCGGCCGCGCCCTCGCCTCGCTGCTGGCGCGGGTCGACCGTCCGGCGCTTTCCCTCCGAGTTGCCGCGGTGATCGATCGTTCCGGCTTCGTCTTCGATCCGGACGGCATCAGCCCGAGGCGTCTGGCGGGCCTGGCCAGTGAAAAGCGAAAAGGTCGTCGGCTGGCCGACCTTCCCAAGGGTCAGGCGGCAACCGCGGAGGAGGCCGTGGTCCACATCGCCGGTTATGCCCTGACCCGGCCCGTGCTGGTAGACCTCACCGCCGACGACACCGTACCCGCGCTGGAACAGGCGCTTACCCACGGCATGGACCTGGTGCTGGCCAACAAGCGCCCCCTCGCCGATCGCCGGTCGGTCAGCGATGGCCTGTGGCAGACGGCCCGGGCACGCGGGCGCCGTATCCTGCACGAGGCGACGGTAGGCGCCGGGCTGCCCATCATCGACACCTATCACAAGCTGGTCGAGTCCGGAGACCGGGTTGATCGAATCGAGGGCCTCCTCTCTGGCACTCTGGGTTACGTGCTGAGCGAGGTGTCGAGCGGAGTTCCTTTCTCTCGCGCGGTGCGAAGCGCGATGGCCAAGGGCTATACCGAGCCCGACCCGCGGGACGACCTTTCGGGCATGGACGTAGCGCGGAAGGCACTGATCCTCGCGAGACTGCTGGGGTATCAGGGTGAGTTGCGCCCGACCGCGGTGGAGTCGCTGGTGCCGAAGTGGGGACGCGACCTCTCAGTCAAGGATTTCCTCGGCCGGTTGGACCAGGTCGATGGACTGTGGAAGAGGCGGGTGGAGGAGGCCGCCGCTCAGGGCTCGGTGCTGCGCTACCTGGCGCAGGTGACTCCGGCCAAAGTGGCCGTGGGCGTGCAGGCAGTGCCGCTCGCGAGCCCGCTGGCTGGCATCAAGGGATCGGACAACCAGCTGGTGTTCACCACTGCGCGGTACAAGGCGAATCCCCTCGTCATCACCGGTCCTGGGGCCGGCGCAGAGGTGACGGCGGCGGGCGTGCTCAACGACATCCTGCGGCTGGCTAGCGCATGAGCCCTGAGCGGCGGTCGGTCCTGGCCTTTGCGCCAGGCGGGGTGGGAAACATCGGCCCTGGTCTCGACATCCTCGGGCTCGCGCTGGCCGGAGTGGGCGACACCGTGCGAGCCGAATGGACCACCTCGCCCGGTATTCAAATCCTCGATGCCGGACATCCTGACCTTCCCACCGACCCCGCCCGCCACACATCGGGCCTGGCCGCGCGCGCGGTGATCGACCGCAGTGGGGAGACCCATCGGCTGAAGGGCGGCGTTGGCTTGACGGTCACCAAGGGACTGCCACTCTCCGGCGGGCAGGGCGGCAGCGCGGCGTCGGCAGTGGCGGGGGCGGTGGCGGTGAACGCGCTGCTGGGCTACCCGCTGGACCGATGGGCGCTGGTAGGAGCGGCGCTGGCAGCAGAAGAGAAAATCTCGGGCCGTCACGCGGACAATGTCGCTCCCGCGCTGCTGGGCGGCATCGTGCTCATCCGGTCGCTCGATCCGCTGGACCTGGTGGAGCTGCCGGTACCGGATGAGCTGTGGGTGGTGGTGGCCCGGCCGGACCAGCGGATGCGGACGGCCGATGCACGCTCGGTGCTGCCCGATCAGATCCCGCGCGGCACGGCTTTGCACCAGGCGGCCCAGGTTGCCGCCATGGTGGCCGCGCTGGCGAGCGGCGATTATGACCTGCTCGGCCGCGCCATCGACGACCGCATCGCCGAGCCAGTTCGATCGGCCCTGTTGCCGGGCTTCGGGGAGGCCAAGCAGGCGGCACTCGCGGCGGGCGCCCTGGGAAGCTCGATCTCCGGCAGCGGCCCCACGGCCTTCGCCCTGGTCCGCGGATACGATGTCGGTGTGCGGGTTGCCGCCGCCATGGCCGAGGCATACACTCGCAGCGGACACCGGAGCGAAGTCCGGGTGGCGCAGGTCGATCATCAGGGTGCCCGGGTGATCGACGAGTCCGACGGAGGGAGCCCGTGAGATTTCAGACCGAGCGGCCGGCCAGCTGGCAGTCCTGTATCGCCTGCGGCAATGAGATGGTGGAGACCGATCCCCGGTCACGCTGCGGGGTGTGCGGCGGATTGCTGGAAATCGAGCACCGGCCACCCGCGATGACGCCCTCCGAGCTGATCCAGCGCTTCACTGAG
>DATBSM010000094.1:0-2225 GCA_036559785.1 Gemmatimonadales bacterium | reverse complement strand
GGAAGCCGCTCTCGATGAGGGCCTCCAGCTGGTACTCCCACATGCCCGGCTTGACCGACCGCAAGGCCTCCTTGTGCGACTCGTCCGTCACCCCGATGGCCCGCCGAAGCAGCGCCAACTCGGCCGCGCTCTTTCGCCGTCGAAGGCTGTCGACAATCGGATGGGCTCCCCGAATTACCACGTCGGGATAGCGGATGGCCAGGTCGGCGATGAAGCGGGCGCCCCGGGTCAGGGTGTCCTGGGTGGCGGCGTCTGCGGTGGCGTAGTCGCGTAGATCGTAGACCGGGAGCCCGAGAGCCACCAGCGAGTCCACCACTGGACGGAGGGCCGGCAGCGAACGAACCGCGAGCCCCGTCTGGCGCGCCACTGCGGCGGAGTCCGGCGGGAAGCCGTCGTAGAGGGCTCGCCGCGGATCTCGGGAGGCGGTGAACAGCGTGCCGCTCGCCACGCCCCCGCGCTTGACCAGGACGAACGCTGCGTTCGGCTCCAGAAAGCCGGTAAGGTACCGAAAGGACGGCAGCTGAGTGCCCCGCCGTATTCCGACTGGATCAGGCGCCCCGAAGGCGATGACGAATCCGCTGTCGATGTGCGCCGCCAGTGAATCACGACGGGCGGCGTAATCAGCCTGCGGGATCCCTTGCGCGGCCAGTGTGGCTGGAAGCAACAGCGCTACGAACGAGCGAGCCAGGTTGGTAGTCATATCGAAGGATACCCACTGCCCCGCTGTCCCGCTTCCCCGCTTCCCCGCCGGCCTGTATACTGTTTGTACTTCTCCACTCCAGTTTCCGATCCCAGCGCAGTCATGGCCTCCGGCAACCACCGCGGCGGCACGCGCAGCCAACCACCGATGAGGACGTACGGTATGCCCCGTATCCTGTTCGCCTCGCTTCGCGGTCTGTCCCTTGCAGCCCCCCTCGTCCTGCTCTCGATCATCCCACGGTCGGCTGGTGCCCAGGAGACCGGGACGGTCACCGGGACCGTAACCCGGGCGGGGGAAGCGTCGGCGCTCCCGAGTGTCTCGGTGACCGTGAAGGGCGTCGGCCTCAGCACGATCACGGCGCCGGACGGTAAGTACACGCTGCGCCGGGTACCCGCAGGACCCCAGACGATCGTCTTCCGGTGGCTGGGCTATAGCCCGATAGAAACCCCGGTCGACGTTGCGGCCGGAAGCACTACCACGGTGGATGCCTCGCTCGAGCCGGTGCCACTGGCGTTGACCGAGCTAGTGGTCGAGGGCGCATCGCGTGGCCCGGAGCGGATCGTCGAGGCTCCGGCCGCGATTTCGGTGGTCCCTGAGGAGGTTCTCCAGAGCGTATCCATCACCGGACAGGCTCCTCTCGCCCTGCAGGCAGTACCGGGAGCGGATGTGGTCCAGAGCGGTGTGAATGACTTCAACGTCAACGCACGAGGATTCAACTCCTCATTGAACCGCCGAGTCCTGGTGCTCCAGGATGGTCGCGACCTCGCCATAGCCTTCCTGGGCTCCCAGGAATGGAATGGCATGGCTCAGCCGCTCGAGGATGTCGGACGACTCGAGATGGTGCGCGGCCCCGGGTCGGCGCTGTACGGCGCCAACGCATTCAGCGGAGTCATCAACATCACCACCCCGCTGGCTCGTGAAGTGGCGGGCACCAAGCTCACCCTGGCCGGCGGCGAGCTGGAGACCTTCAAGGGAGACTTCCGGCACGCGGGAGTCTTCGGAGATCAGCGGTTCGGCTACCGCATCAACGCCGGGTACAACCGGAGCGACACCTACTCCCGGTCTCGCACTCTCAGGAACGGCACTTCTCTTCAGGAGGAGTACGCCCCGGCCACCGATGAGCCGGTCCCTCCAGTGCTCGAAGCCCGTCCCCTGGATGGCCAGAGCACCGACCCGGTCACCGGCGCCCCCCTGGGCGATCGCGCCCCGCTGCAGAACGCCTACGGCTCGGCCCGGTTCGACTATTACATGAACAACGGCGCGGTGCTCTCAGCCGACGGCGGCGGTGCCCAGGTCGAGAACGAGGTCTTCGTGACCGGCATCGGCCGGGTGCAGGTACTCAAGGCGATGAAACCGTACGCCCGCGTCGCCCTGGCACACGACCGATACAACATCTTCGGCTTCTGGAACAGCCGCACCTCGATCGATCCCCAGTACTCGCTGGTGTCGGGCCTGCCGCTGGAGGAGCGGTCGGACATCTTCCACCTGGAAGGGCAGCAGAACTGGAACTTCCAGTCGGATCGCG
>DATBSM010000093.1:0-2847 GCA_036559785.1 Gemmatimonadales bacterium | reverse complement strand
CCAGAACTCCGCCCGCAGCTCGGGGATCAGCTTGAGCGCCTTCCGAAGGCCGATCTCGTGGCGGGCCATGCCACAGTAGTCCCACATGATCTTGCCCAGCTCCCGGTGAAACGAGTCCACCGTGCGCTTGCCGTTGATCGCCAGCAGCCTTCGGGTGTTGTCCGCCACCTCCTGTTCAACTCGACGGACTTCCGGATGATCAGGCTCAATCGTGGCCGGCCTTGCCGACGCGAGGTAGTCGCCGATGGTAGCCGGCAAGACAAAGTACCCGTCGGCGAGCCCCTGCATCAGCGCACTGGCCCCGAGCCGGTTGGCCCCGTGGTCGGAGAAGTTGGCCTCGCCGATCACGTGCAGGCCGGGAATCGTGCTCATCAGGTTGTAGTCCACCCAGAGCCCGCCCATGGTGTAATGCACGGCGGGGTAGATCCGCATCGGCGCCTCGAACGGGTTCTCGTCGGTGATCCGCTGGTACATCTCGAAGAGGTTGCCGTACCGGTCGCTGATCGTCTGCTCGCCCAGCCGCTTGATGGCGTCGGCAAAGTCCAGATACACGCCCAGCCCGCCCTCGCCCACACCCAGGCCCTGGTCGCAGGCTTCCTTCGCGGCGCGCGAGGCGATGTCCCGCGGCGCGAGGTTCCCGAAGCTGGGATACTTCCGTTCGAGATAGTAGTCGCGCTCACCCTCGGGGATCTGGTGCGGACGCCGTTTGTCGCCCTGCTGCTTCGGAACCCAGACCCGGCCATCGTTCCGAAGTGACTCGCTCATCAGGGTGAGCTTGGACTGGTACTCGCCGCTGACCGGAATGCAGGTGGGATGAATCTGGGTAAAACAGGGATTCGCAAAGGCAGCCCCGCGCTTGTGCGCGCGCCAGATGGCGGTGGCGTTGGAGCCCTTGGCGTTGGTCGAGAGATAGAAAACGTTGGAGTATCCGCCGGTGCCGAGCACCACGGCGTCGCCCAGATGGGAGGAGATCTTGCCGGTGACCATGTCGCGGACGACGATGCCTCGAGCCCGGCCATCTACGACGATGAGGTCCAGCATCTCGGTGCGCGGATACACCTTCACCCCGCCGCGGGCGACCTCCTTCTCCATCTGCTGGTAGGCCCCAAGCAGCAGCTGCTGGCCAGTCTGGCCCCGGGCATAGAAGGTTCGCGACACCTGGGCCCCGCCGAACGAGCGGTTGTCCAGCAGGCCCCCGTACTCCCGGGCGAACGGCACTCCCTGCGCCACACACTGGTCGATGATCTCGACGCTGATCTGGGCGAGGCGGTACACGTTGGCTTCGCGCGACCGGAAGTCTCCACCCTTGACCGTGTCGTAGAACAGGCGGTGAATGCTGTCGCCGTCGTTCCGATAATTCTTGGCCGCGTTGATGCCGCCCTGTGCCGCAATGCTGTGTGCCCGCCGGGGCGAGTCGTGGAAGCAGAAACACTTCACGTTGTAGCCCAGCTCGCTCATCGTGGCAGCGGCCGATGCACCCGCCAGCCCGCTACCCACCATCAGGACGGTGTATTTCCGCTTGTTGGCCGGATTCACCAGCCTCACCTCGAACCGGTGCTGGTCCCACTTCTTCTCGATCGGGCCGGAGGGCACCCGGGCGTCCAACACGATCATCGTACTACCCCCAGGTATACCGCGATGGGTATCAGCGAAAAGCCCAGCCAGATGAGAACCGCCAGCACCAGCGCCGCGCTGCGCCGCAGAGGATGGGGTGACGGTGGGCTCATCCCCAGACTGCGGCCGCTGCTCCAAATACCGTGATAGAGGTGGAGGCCCACGAAGGCCATGGCGATGAGATAGAGCACGACGACAAAGATGTTCCGGAAACCGGTCGCTACGTTATGGTAGGGGTCGCCCTCGACAAAGCCGGGATGCGCCGTGCCCACGGTGAAATGCAGGATGTGGTACGTCAAGAAGAGCAGGATCAGCGCGCCGCCCCACCGTATGGTACGGGCGGCAATGGTGGAGACCTGTGGCTCATAGCCTCCGGCGTACCCGACCGGGCGGGCCGCCTGCTTCCGCGCGGCCAGCTGGATGGCGGCGACGACGTGAAGCACCAGCGCGGCGATCAGTACCAGGCGCGCGGCCCACAGCGCGCCGCCGGTGCCATGGAGAAACGCGCTGTACGCATTGATCTTCCCCGGCCCCTGGAACACCAGGAGGTTGGCGAGCATGTGGGTGACGAGATACGCCACCCAGACCAGGCCGGTAACCGCCATCACCGCCTTTTTGCCGGCGGACGAGTCCCAGAGGCGCCGGAGCCGATTCATGCTTGTCTCCGGTTATGCGTCCACCACGGCCTGCGTCGCACGCACGGCCTCGGCTGACTTATGCAGCTCCTCCCGTTCCGCGGAGGTGAGGGTCACTTCGATAATCCGCTCCAGCCCCTTCCGCCCGATCTTGCAGGGGACACCGCAGAACACATCCTTCAGCCCGAACTCTCCCTGAAGCCAGGCGGAGCACGGCAGAATACGCTTCTTGTCCAGCGCGATTGCCTCGACCATCTGTACCGCGGCCGCACTGGGAGCGTAGTAGGCCGAGCCGGTCTTCAGGAACGCGACGATCTCGGCGCCGCCGTTCCGGGTGCGGGTGACGATCTCGTCGAGCTTGGTCTTGTCGATGAGCTGGGTAACCGGGATACCGGAGACGGTGGTGTAGGAGACCAGCGGAACCATCGTGTCCCCGTGCCCACCCAGCACCATGGCCTGGATGTCTTCCACCGACACATCCATGGCCTCGGCCAGGAACGTCCGATAGCGGGCGGTATCGAGCACACCGGCCATGCCCAGTACCCGTTCCCGGGGAAAGCGGCTGGCCTTCATCGCGACGTAGCACATCACGTCGAGT
>DATBSM010000092.1:0-8374 GCA_036559785.1 Gemmatimonadales bacterium | reverse complement strand
GCGCGGTATGGCATGCGCCGCTGACAGATCGTCCGCCAACCGTTCTACAATTATGGTATCACAGCCAAGCGGAAGATGGGGGCCGTGCTGCTCGGTCGTGCCCACCGGTACGATAAGCGTCGGCCGCACCTGAAGGCGCTCACGTACCGCGACGGGGGTCATCTCTTTCAAACGCCAGGGGCGCTGGTCTTGAGTCATCGCGAGCGGTCGTGGGTCGTGGTCGTGTTGGCGGCCATTGGCGCCGCGGCTGAGTGGCTTCGCCTTCCCTCACCCATGTGGGTATGGGTGGCTTGGGCGTGTGTCCTGGCTGGTGCCGCGGCGCTGTATCCCTTCGCGGGCTGGCGCCGCCGCGGGCTCGCTGCCGCTCTGCTGGGTTTGACGCTCGGTCTGACACTGGCCCAATGGCAGCTCCGCACCATCGAGACCCGCTGGTCGGAGGAGCGCGAGCGTCGGGTGACCGCGGCCTCGGAGCGCCTCGACGGCCGTCTGCGCTCGGTAAAGCACCGCGTCGATCGGCTGGCGGAGGCGGCCGCCAGGATCTCCCCGACCGACCGGGCGGCCGCGCTCCAGGTGCTGAGCCGCCTGGTGCCGGCGGGTGGACCCGAGATGAGTGTGGTGATATTCGATTCTGCGGGTGATCCGTGGGCTTGGGCTGGGCGTCACCGGTTGCAGCCTCACAGTGAAGGAGATTCGGTCGCAGCGCGAGCGAGTGGATATTACGTCCTGCTTGAGGCGCGGCGCCACTCGCGGGACGGCAGAGCCGCAGTTGCCACCGTGCTTATCTGGGCCCACCCCGCCGTTCCCGACCGGGGCCGCAGCCTGGCCGAGCTCTTCCGGGCTCGCACCGAAGTGGGACTCGCGGTGTACCCAGCGGGGACCGCCCCCGAGAGTCCGGACGTTTCCGACTACGCGGAGCCCACCACAGCCGGACCCCGGCTGCTTTTCAGCGTTCAGCCGATCCCGCCCGAGCAGGGACCGGCCAAGGAGCGGGCCTTCGAGCGGGGCAGTCGCGCCGTCATCCTGCTGGCCCTCCTGACTCTCGGCGTGGCGCTAGCCCTCGCCTCCCAACCGGCCGAACGCTTCATCCTGCTTCCGGGACTGCTGTGGCTTGTGGTCCGCGCTCCGGTGAGCACCGCCCTGGATGTTCAGCCACTCTTCTCCCCGGCCACTTTCTTTCGGTCGACGCTGGGTCCGCTGTCGAGCTCCGCCGGTGTCCTCGCGCTGGCCGGCCTTCTGCTCACCATGGCCGGCGTATGGCTCTGGCGCCGCCGCCTGCCCCGGCGCTGGTATGGCGTCACACTCGGTGTGGTCCTGCTCCTGGCCTCGCCCTATCTGATCAGTAGCCTTGGGCGCGGTATTACGCCTCCGGCCCGGGGTGTCTCAGTCGGGCTCTGGCTCATCTGGCAGCTCACCCTCCTGGTGTCGGTTTCGGCGCTGATTGTTCCTGCGGCGGCCCTCTTTCGCGGGAGCGGCCCGGAGAGCCACACCCGGTGGCGCATCGTTGGCGGCGTGGGCATCGCCTTCGCGGCGGCGCTCATCGGTTTGCTGGTCTGGGCGCCCAGGGGAGGTGGATGGCCCAACTGGTACACATTCATCTGGACCCCGGCACTTCTGCTCGTCACGCTGCCCGCGAGCCGTTGGGCCACGATCAGCGGAATCGCCCTCGTTGCGGGGAGCTCGGCGGCGCTCGTTACCTGGGGCGCGGAAATGTCCGGCAGGCTTCAAGTCGCGCAGCGCGACATCGCCCGGCTCGGCGCCGAGCCCGACCCGCTGGCGCTGCCGCTGCTGGAACGGTTCGGCGAGCAGGTCCGGCGTGCCTCCGCTCCGGCGAACGCATCCGAGATGTACGCACTCTGGCACGGCTCCTCGTTGGGCAACCAGGGGTACCCGGCACATCTGGGCCTGTGGTCGGCAGCCGGGACCCTGCGTGATGAGCTGACGCTGGACTCGCTCGACCTGCCACCGTCGCTGCTTTCCACCATCGTGCAGAATCTCCCAGCGGCCGACACCAGTCGAGTGATGCAGCTGGCTCGCGTCCCTGGGGTGCACTATGTGCTCGTTGTCCGAACCGGCCCCGACCAGGTCATGACGGCTGCAGTGGGACCGCGGTCCGAGCTGATCCTGCCTGGCCGGGTCGGACGCCTCCTGGACCCGTCCCGCCATCGGGCGCCGCTCTACACTCTTACCCTGTCGCCGCCGCTCACGAGCGAAGGCGGAGAGCTCCGAAGCTCGCGCTGGCGTCGCGAGGGCTGGGCCCTGCGGAGCGAATTCCCGCTAGCGGTGGCTGGAGGAGTCCGCGCAGTCCACGCCGCCATCGACCTGCGTGGACCACTGCCTCTCCTGGTTCGGGGGGTGCTGGTGGTGCTCCTCGACGCTGCCACGTTGGCCTTGCTCTGGTTTGTCGCCGAGCTGGTATCGGGAGCGCGGCCGCGGCGGCCTCGGTGGCGGAGCCTCTCCCGCTCCTTCCGGGTTCGCCTTGCGGTCACGCTGGGCGCGTTCTTCATCCTGCCCGCAGTGGGGTTTGCGGCGTGGAGCTTCGCTCGCCTGGCCGATGAGGCGGAACGAAGCCGGGACCTGCTCATCACCCAGACGCTTCGGGACGCAGTGCTCACCTCGGGCGGCATTCTCGGACGGGGCGGCCCGATGCCGGATCGTCTGCGCGAGCTCAGCCGGCGAATCGACGCCGACCTGGCATTGTATCGCGGAGGCCGGCTGGCAGGGACCAGCACGCCGGTGCTCGAGGACCTCGGGATCATTGGCCAGCTGATGGACCCGAGGGCGTTCCGGTCGCTGGCACTTGAGGGGCAGCTCGAGGTCACCCGGGAGGGCTCGCTTCCCCAGCTCGCGGAACGAGTGGGATATCGCGTGGTTCAGCCGGGCCGGGCCAACGATATCTCAGTGCTGGCCACGCCCCAGCTAGCGGACGACTCATCACTTGCTACCCGGCAGCTCGACCTCGCCCTGGTTCTGCTCCTCGCGACCCTGGCTGGAGTTGCCGCGGCATTGGCCGGGGCGCAAGTGGCCTCGCGAGCGCTCTCCCGCCCGGTGTCGGAGCTTCGTCGCTCCGCGCTTGCATTGGGCAAGGGCAAGCCGATGCCGGTTCACTCCCGCCGTCCACCACTCGAGTTCGAGCCGGTATTTGGCGCCTTCGAGCGGATGGCGGCCGACATCCGATCCACCCAAAGCGCACTGGAAGGAGCCAGGCGGCGCACCGCGGCCGTGCTCGCGACGGTGGCCACCGGAGTTGTCGGTGTGGATCCCCGGGGCAGGGTGCTTATCGCCAATCGCCAGGCGGTGGATCTGCTGGGCACCCTGCTGGAAGAAGGAGAGCCGTTCCTCGAGCGCCTTGGGCCCGAGTGGGCTCCCCTGGCAGACGCAGTGCGACGGTTCCTGGTCAATCCTGCGGTGGATGGTACTGCGGAGCTCGAAGTCGGCGGCCGCCGGCTGACGCTGCAGCTGGCCTCACTGGGGCCCGAGGTGCACGGCGTGGTCATGGCGCTCAACGACGTCACCGATGTGTCGCGCGCCGAGAGGGTTCTGGCGTGGGGCGAGATGGCACGCCAGGTGGCGCACGAGATCAAGAACCCGCTCACCCCAATGCGCCTGGGCATGCAGCACCTGCGGCGGGTCTATCGGGATCGGAGAGGAGAGTTCGACCGAACGTTGGAGGAAACCGCGGAGCGGATTCTGGGGGAGATCGATCGGCTCGACACCATCGCCCGGGCCTTCAGCCGGTTTGCCGCCCCGGCGGACTTGCATCAGCCGCTGAACCGGATCGACCTCGGTGCCATCGTCGGCGAGGTGGTTGAACTCTATCGTCTGGCCGAGGAAGGGTGCGAAGTCCGGTTGCTGGTCGAGCCGGGCGCGTCCGGGTCCGCCCGCTCGGATGAGGTGAAGGAGGTGGTGGTGAACCTGCTCGAGAACGCCCGGAACGCGGGTGCCAAGGTCGTACGCGTCACCGTAGGACCGGCGCTCATCCGGGTAGAGGACGACGGGGCCGGCATTCCCGCGGACCTGCTTCCCCGGGTCTTCGAGCCGCGTTTCTCGACCACGACGAGCGGGTCGGGATTAGGACTAGCTATTGTGCGCCGACTGGTAGAGAGCTGGGGTGGACGAGTCGAGGTGGAAAGTGAACCGGGGCGGGGAACCGCAGTGAGCGTTCAACTACCTCAGTGAGCTACCGCAAGGACATCCTCGCGCGTTCTGCATCGGCGACGATCAGTACCTGCTCCTGAGTCCGCCCCCGGCGAAGCAGGCGCACCGCCGTTTGCATCTGGCGGTCGGAGAGGGCCCGGCGTCTGGCTTCAGCCACCGGCCCGAACACGGTCCGGGCGACCTCGTAGCCTAACTGCTCGTCGATGTACCCACTGGCGACATCGAACGTGTCCCGACCGATCTCCAATCCATTCTCCTTCAGCCGGCCGAACACGTCTCCGCGCATTTCTGGAGTGATTTGAAACGATTCCGACTGGGGAGGACGGACCTTCTTCACGTCGGCGGCGTACTGCGACAGGACCGAGCGGAACACGCTCAGGTCCTCGCCCAACGCGCTCAAAAGGGTGCGCTCGGCGTCGGAGCGGGGAAGGCCGCGCACCGGAAGATCGGGAAGAATGCCGCTGGCGTCGGGGACGGGGCGCCCGGAGGCCGTCCGAAACACCTGCGGCAACTGGGCCGGGGTCCGGTTGCCCATGGCACCCTCGGCGTCAGCCTTGGGCCGCTGCACCGTTCGACCACTCGGTGTGTACCAGCGTGCGGTGGTGAGCTTCAGCGCGATCTCCTCACCAAGCGGGTAGGTGGTCTGGAGGACCCCTTTGCCGAAGCTCGGGGTTCCCAGAATCACGGCACGATCGTGGTCCTGCAGGGCCCCCGCGATCAGCTCAGCCGAGCTGGCGGTGCCCTGGTTGATCAGGAGCGCAACCTTCAGACCTCTCCAGGCCCCGGATGTCCCGGCCAGATAGACCTTCGAATGCTGGGAGGAACGCCCACGAGACACCGCCACCGTGTCGCCAGGCTTCAGAAACAGGCTCGCGACCCTGACGCCTTCGTTGATGAGGCCTCCGGGATCGCCCCGTAGATCCAAAACGAGCGATGTCATGCCGTCCCCGACGAGCCGGTCCACCACCTGGCGCAACTCGTCGGCGGCACCCTCGCTGATTCGGCGGAGTTCGACGTAGCCGACGCCGCTGCCGAGCAGGATGCCCTGAGACGTTGCGGGAACGTGGACCACCGTCCTGGTCAGCCGCCGAACTACGGCGGAGTCGGATCCCTTGGGACGGATTATGACGGTGACGATCGGGCCGGAACCTGCCGACAATGCCTCTTCCAGCCGGCGCGCCGACCACCCTCTGGTGCTCTTCCCATCGATGCTCAGAACCTCGTCACCCGGCCCGAATGCGCCGCGCGCGTCCCCCGCGTTGGCCTCGGAGGTCGATCCCACATCGACCTCGGTTCCAGACATCTGTCGCTGATACTGGCGGTAGCTGTCCCGGGTCAGCAGCTCGGCATACGGATCCCGCAACGAGGCGACCAGCGTTCTCGCCGCGGTCTGATAGAGGTCTCCCTCTCCCATGGAGTCTATGTAATTGCTGTGGATTGAGGCGACGACATTCTCGAACAGGCGGGCCTGCTGGTAGACGCTCCCGTCGGGGGCCGCCTTTCGGCGGAGCAGCCAGCCTCCACTGATGATCGCAAGCACGAGGATGGCGGCCAGGCCGCCCCAGCGTGCTCTGCGTGCTCTAGTAGAAGGTCTCACCATGACGAGTAAGCTCCCGCGAAATGCCAGAAGACCTGCCGGATGCACACCCCTCGGGAAGGGGGACACAGTCGCGACTACAGTTACAGGACAGGGCAGCAAGATGAGGGCCGCCCAGCCGGCCGAGGCATGCAGTACGGTTCAGTTTCCCCTTGGATTCCCCGGGTCGGAGGTCAGGGTGGAGTCGCGCCATACGGCGGCCGAGGCCACGTGGCAGGCGCTGACGTATACCTCCGCCGGGTGGCTGCCCCGCTGGAGGAGCGCATGCAGCATCTCATGGCGGACCAGCCACTCCTGTCCGAGGGCATTGGCGGGGAGGTAGATCCGGTTGCCTTGCCGGACCCACCAGGCATGGGCCATCTCGCCGGCCAGCTCGATTGCTCCTGAGGGAGCGTCCACCGCGTAAAAACTCACGTCGGTCATTTTGCCTTGACGGCCCGAACAGGCAACCGTCTTGTCCCACCATTCCTGATACAGTCCCAGCGTGGGGACAGCCCAGGAGCGTGCGAGTGGCGCGAGTGGCGCACCGGCGGCCCGTGGAGCGGCGCAGGCGTTTAACCCCAGCAACAGGAGGACGACGAAGAACAACCTACCCATGTAAGGCTCCGGATTTGAAACTCGAAGGGGCGGTGGGCCGGGGGGATCTCCGCCACGATCGGCGCCGGGAGACCGGCGGTGCATCCAAATCTGCTGCAGGATTCGGTCCACTTTTGCGCTGGCCGGGTACCGACCCTTCGATCGGTCCCGAATAGGTTGCGAGCCCCAGCCCGGAGCCCACCCATGCTTGCCAGAATCCGCTCCGCTGCCGTCCTCGGGATCGATGCGTACCCGGTAGACGTCGAGGTCGACATCACCAATGGGCTTCCGTCCTTCTCCACCGTCGGTCTGCCGCACGGCGCGGTAAAGGAGGGGCGCGAGCGGGTGAGCGCCGCACTCGCCAACGCGGGATTCTCCTTTCCTTTGCGCCGCATCACCGTGAACCTGGCGCCTGCAGATATCCGGAAGGACGGCTCGGCGTTCGATCTCCCGATCGCGCTCGGGATTCTGGTGGCCAGCGGGCAGCTGCCGGAGGAGCGGCTGCGGGATCAGGCCGTGATCGGTGAGGTGGGCCTCGAAGGAGACCTGCGGCCGGTGCGCGGGGCGCTCTCCATGGCCCTTGCGGCGCGGACCGCGCGCTATCGAGGCGTCCTGCTTCCCCATGCCAACCTCCCCGAGGCATCGGTCGTCGAGGGACTCGACGTGTGCGGCGCGCACACACTCCTCGAAGTCTGCGGTCATCTGTGCGGTACCGAATCGATTGCTCCTACCCGCGTCGACATCCCGGCGCTGATGGCCGATCCGGGGTGCAGCGATGTCGACTTCGCCGATGTCAGGAGCCAGGCCGCGGCCAAGCGCGCGCTCGAGGTGGCAGCAGCCGGCGGCCACAACATCCTGATGATCGGACCACCGGGTGCCGGCAAGACCATGCTGGCACGGCGCCTTCCAACGATCCTGCCTTCCATGGGTCTGGAGGAGGCCCTCGAGACCACCAAGATCCACAGCGTCGCGGGCACGCTGCCGGCCGGGCAATCGCTCCTCACCCAACGGCCATTCCGCTCTCCGCATCACACCATCAGCGATGCCGGCCTGATCGGAGGCGGGTCGTCACCCCGGCCGGGCGAAGTGAGTCTGGCTCATGGCGGAGTCCTCTTCCTCGATGAGCTCCCAGAGTTTCGCCGGAACGTGCTGGAGGTGCTGCGGCAACCGCTTGAGGACGGCGTCGTCACCCTGAGCCGAGCGGCCATGAGCCTCACCTATCCCGCCCGGTTCATGCTTGCCGCGGCCATGAACCCGTGTCCATGCGGCTATCTGGGCGATCCGCTCCACGCCTGCAGCTGCGGACCCTTGGCCATCGAACGATATCGCTCCCGGATCTCGGGCCCACTGCTCGACCGGATCGACATTCACCTCGAGGTACCCGCGGTCGCATACGGCGATCTGGCCGGAGAACAGTCGGGGGAACCCAGCGGCACCATCCGAAGCAGGGTAGAACAGGCGCGGGCGGTCCAGCGGACACGGTTTCGAGATCAGCGAGGGGTCTATGCCAATGCCCACATGAGCGCCCGGGATCTCCGCCGGCACTGCCGGCTCAGCGAGCCGGTGGAAGCAGTACTCCGTCAGGCAGTGACGCGGCTCAGCCTTTCCGCACGAGCCTATCACCGGGTGCTCAAGATCGCGCGAACCATAGCCGACCTGGCCGGGGCAGCCGAAATCACGACGGCCCACGTCAGCGAGGCAATTCAGTATCGAAGCCTGGATCGGAAACAGGAATCTGCATCAAGGGACCGGGGGACACAACCGTTGCAGCGGAGTCGGCGGAGCGGGCCCTAGGAAACTGCGAGACACTCCGCAGCCCACCCGTTATGAAGGCTTGCCCCGCCCAGCTATCACTTTGAAACGAATGAAGATGAGGGATGGCCCAAGACCTGCAAAAGGTCCCTCGGCCTATCGCACCTGTTACCGAGGCCTCCGGCAGAGCCGGACTCTACACCCGCAGAGCTATCGCCGAGCATGCGCGTTTCCCTTCTTGTGAGTGGGGGTGAGGTTGAGCATCCTGGGTAGCCAGCTCTCTCCCTACGAGCG
>DATBSM010000091.1:0-8138 GCA_036559785.1 Gemmatimonadales bacterium | reverse complement strand
GAAGCGAGGTCCCCCTGGGCAACGATTCCTCCCTTGAACTGCCCCGAGCTGAGCTGCCCGTCGCCACAGGGCATGGCGAAGTAGACGTCGTCCGCTCCCACCGTGCTGCCTGCCTTTACCGGCCGCCTGGCGTAGACCCCCCGCCGCAGGGAAAGCAGCGATTCCTTTTCCTCCTCGGAAGCCGGCGGACGCAGGAGCTCGCCCTCGAGCGCCAGGGCCCGCTGCGCCGCGCTGATCCAGATCCCGAGCTGAGCCGGCGTGGAGGAGTAGGCGTTGAGCTTGATCGACTCGGTCTCCACCCCCACGTGCCGCTCGAGCATCCGGGCACCCTTGGCCACCGCGACGGCAACGGGCATGGTTTCCTCTGGCTTCTCGTGGGTAGAGAAACCGATGGTGGTGCGAGGATAGCGGTTGCGTAACATCTCGACCTGTTGCAGCTGCATCCGCGCATCCGGAGTGGGGTAGATCGCCACGCAGTGCATGATGGCGAAGTGCACCCGCCGGTGGTCGAAGAAGCTGACCAGGTCATCAATCTCCTTCAGGCTCAAGCCACCGGTGGAGAAAATCACGGGCTTGTTGCACCGGGCGATCTTCTCGATCAGCGGCCAGTCGGTGGCCGAGCAGCTCGCCACCTTGACCACCTCAATACCCAGCTCGGCGATCAGGTCCACGGAGCTCTCGTCGAACGGGGTAGCCATCGTCACCATCTGCTGCTGTCGGACTTCAGCAGTCATGGTGTGGAAATCCTTCCGCGACAGGCGGGTGGAGAGAAAGCGCGGGATGTGCTTATTCCTGCTCCCACTCCGATGGCTCGGATGAATGAAGGTGTCGAGGTCCCGAAACTGGAACTTGAGGGCAGCGCGGACGCCCCGCGAGCGCACCACCTCTGCCACCTCCCGGATGATCCGGAGACCGTGCTCGACCTGGCCCTGATGATTGTTGGCCAGATCCAGGACGAACAGGTTTCGAAAGTCGAAGTCAACCTTCACGGCCGCTCCTTACGGTTTGCCGCTCGCTTTCCCCCTCGGCAGGGCTCAGCGCATTCAGGCTGTAGCCCTGATCGTAGTCCAGATGGATGCGGCGGCCCTGTTGTTCCGAGCGGTGTGCGGCGGCCACCACCAGCATGGTGTCCAGACCCCGCTCCAGCCGGATGCCTGAGTTGCTCTCGGCGGTCTTTAGATCGGCCTCGATATGCTCCAGCTCGCGAACGAAATCATCGGGGCGCTTCTTGGGCAGCGATAGCACCTCATCCGGTTTACCCGGGCGAAGCAACACCACAGCGTCACCGTCGGCGTTGTAGTTGCATACCCATTCGACGGCCCCGTTGGTGCCCTGAATCCTGGCTCGTTTCCGGTGGGGAGTCGTCACCACGTCCTGCACCACCCGGCCCATCAGGCCGTGCTCGGTGCGCAGATTGACGAGGCACAGATCATCATAATCCGCGAGCCCGTCCGTTACATACCGGAGCCGGGCATCGACCTCAGCCACGCGGCCGGCGCCGACCGCATGGGCGAAATGTTGCCACAGGTTGATCGCGTGGGAGTGCTCACCGCTGGCTCCCCCACCCTTCTCCCAGAATCCGAGATAGCTATCCGCCGGTCCATCGAGCCAGGGGTGTGCCGCAAAGATCCCGCCCCAGTGCTCCCGGAATTCGACATCGAGGGTCTGAGTTTCACCGAACTCGCCGGAGGAGACAAGCTCCTCTGCCCTCTGTGCGGCTCTACCGACCACGTGGTCGTAGCCGACGTAGACCCGGATCTTTCGAGCCTTGGCGGCGGTCCAAACCTCCTGAGCGAGGGCCAGAGAAGGCGGGCAGACCGGCTTCTCCACGATCACCGTCGTCGGCTGCTCGTTCAGGGCCTCGAGTGCCAGCGGGAGATGGGACTCGGGAGGGGTCCCGATAAAAATGTGATCGAAGCCGCCGACGGGCGCGTCCCGGTTCAGGTGCAGGCTAATGCCGTCGTCCCACTGCCCATAGCGGGACGGGTAGATCTGGTGCCGCATCCGCTCGAGTGCGGCGGAGCTGACGTCACAGACGGTGACGTTCCAGCCCATACGCCGTGACGCGTGGGCGAGATGATTCCCGATCGAGCCGGCACCGTAGATCTTGATCCGACGCATTCAGTACTGCCTCCTGCTGGACGAGGTTCCGGTCAGTGTTCGGAGTGCCGGGCCTAGGCCCGGAGTCTGGCGTACAGGTAGTCGGCCCGGCCGGTGCTCTCCAGCCAGCTGCGGAAGGCCGCGTTCACCGGAGGACCAACCGGAACCGTGCCCTGGCCACTCGGGCGCCGATCTCGAAGCCACAGTAGCGCGTTTGACAGATCAAACCTGTGGACGTACTGCACCGCGCACTCGGCAAAGCCGGCTGCGGCCGCCAGCCGCTTCAGGCTGACGGCGTCGAAGTACCAGGAGTGTACGGTACGGAAGAAGAAGGCCCCATAATCCGCTGGGAGCAGCTCGAGCATCCAGTCATCCAGGTTCGGCGTGCTCAGGAGCAACTCCCCGCCCGGTCGCAGGAGGCGGCGTGTCGAGCGCAACAGCGCGACGGGATCTGAGACATGCTCCACCACGCTGAAGCAGACCGCGATGTCGACCTGACCATGCCATTTGGCCGGAACGTCGTCACAGTACGAAAACACCTGGTGGCCCTTGCCGGCCAGGGCCGGGTGAAACTCACGCGTGGGCTCGATCGCCAGCGTTGCGGATGCGAAGCCCTTGACCAGATCGAGAAAGGACCCTGCACCGCACCCCACGTCCGCCACGACCTTATCGCGCAGTTTGCCGCTTCCCAGAATGCCGAGCTTCCCTGCCTGCTCCGCGTCATGCAGAGCGTAATAGCGCTCCGGTGAGCCTTCGCCGTCCACCAGCTCACGGTACTGCGCCGAGTCATAGTCCACCAAGGTCGCGGGAGGGAGAAACCCCACCCGGCATGCCACGCATCGAAGGACGGTCTGGGCCTCCTGGCTCAGATTGCCAAAACGCCCTGCGCGAATGCACCCCCGGTAAAGGGTCTCCCAGGAGCTCGCACCGCAGAGCCCGCACCGTAGCGCAGTCTGCGGTTCGCCCTGACTCATCGGCGAGGGATGGATCGGCGAGGCACCGGCTTTCGGAATGGCGACCCCCTTCCAATTTGGTGGAGCAGGCTAACAGCAAGTGTCCCAAGTTGTTGAACCGGGGGACCTAAAGTATCCCCGAGGCCAGGGACCCACAATGTCAGGAGCGCCCGGCCGGTGCTCCTCCCGCGCCATACTGTCGCTGCATCCATTCACGGTAACTCCCATCCATCACTCCCCGCCACCACGGCTCGTTCTCGAGGTACCAGGCCAGCGTCTTCCGGATTCCCGTCTCGAAGCTCTCTCGCGGACGGAAGCCGAGATCCCGATCGATCCTGGAACCGTCGATGGCGTAGCGACGGTCGTGCCCGGGTCGATCCCTGACGAAGGTGACGAGCTCATCCGACCGCCGCCCACTCGCGGCAGGACTGCCAGGAAAGCGGCGGGCCAGCGCACGATCGGCTGCGAACGCGTCATCCACCAGCCGGCAGAGGAGGTGGACGATGTCGATGTTCTTCATTTCATTCCTGCCGCCCACATTGTATGTCTGCCCCGGCTGGCCTGCCTCGATTACCAGCTCGATCGCCCGGCAATGATCCTCGACGTACAGCCAATCCCGCACGTTCTGGCCATCGCCGTACACCGGCAGCGGCTTGCCATCGAGCAGATTGACCAGGGTCAGCGAGATGAGCTTCTCGGGGAACTGGTAGGGGCCGTAGTTGTTGGAGCAGTTGCTGGTGGTCACCGGAAGCCCATACGTATGGTGGTAGGCTCGTACCAGGTGGTCCGCAGCCGCCTTGCTCGCGGCGTATGGGGAGTTGGGAGCGTAGGATGACCGCTCCGTGAACGGAGGATCGGTGGGCGCGAGCGAGCCGTACACCTCGTCGGTCGAGATATGGTGAAACCGAACGCCGGCCGGGGACGCGCCTGGCTCCAGCCAGACCTCTCGGGCTGCCTTGAGCAGTTCGTGGGTCCCGTTCACATTGGTGTCCACGAATGCATCCGGGCCCTGGATCGACCGGTCCACGTGCGACTCTGCGGCAAAGTGAACGACGGTCGTAACCTCGTGCTGGCGCAGCAGGGTCGCCGCCAGGCCCGGGGTGCAGATGTCCCCATGCACGAACGTGAAGGTGGGACGCCGGCTCGCGCCTTCGAGACTCGCAAGGTTTCCGGCGTAGGTCAGCGCATCGAGCACCACGATCCGGTCGCCCGGATGGGCACCGAGCCAATAGTGCACGAAGTTGGCGCCGATGAAGCCTGCCCCGCCGGTGACGAGCAGATTACGCACGCGAGAGTCCTTGCAACATCGTTCTGAGGTTGATCCGCCAGTGCGGGGCGGGACCGCCGAGCGCCGACCACCCGGACGTCTTGTCCAGCACGCTGTACGACGGCCGACGCGCAGCCGTGGGGAACTCCCCGGTCCGGATCGGGCGAACCGGCACGGCGCTACGCAGCAGGCCGAGTGCGAGGGCTTCCTCCTGGATGGCGACGGCAAAATCGTACCAGCTCGACACCCCTGCGTCGGTCCAGTGCACCGTCCCGTGTAGCGTCGGCCGGGCCGCCGCGGTCCACAGTGCCTGCGCCAGCGTCCGCCCCCAGGTGGGAGTGCCCACCTGATCGCACACCACGCTCACTGAATCCTGCTCGCTCATGAGGCGCAGCATCGTCTGCACGAAGTTACGGCCGTGCACCGAATACACCCATGCCGTGCGCACGATCAGGGCGGCACCGCGGGTGAGCCGGGTGACCTCCTGCTCCCCGGCGAGCTTGGTCCGGCCATAGACGCCGAGGGGAGTGGCCGGATCATTGGGCGCGTAGGGGTGACCCTGTTTTCCGTCGAAGACGAAATCAGTGGAGAGGTAGATCATGTGGGCCCCCATGCGGGCGGCCTCGGCAGCCACGTGCGATGCGCCAGTAGTGTTCACCGCTTCAGCCTGTTGGACCTCGCGCTCCGCGGTGTCCACGTCGGTGTAGGCTGCGGCCTGGATGATGACAGCCGGCCGTTCCCGCTCGAGGAGCTCGCGTACGGCCTCCGCCCGGGTGACGTCGAGATCCTGGGAGGTACAGGCGAGTATCTGCCAATCCGGGGGAGCGGTGGCCTGCAGTTCTAGCCCCACCTGGCCGCCGGCCCCAGTGATCAGGGCTTTGGCCTTGATCATGGATAGACCGGCGCCGAACCCAGCCCCGGCGCCGCGGTGTCCCGAGCGGAGAGAAGCGGCGCCGCCCCCTTCAACAGGGGCCACTCGACCGCCACTTCGGGGTCGTCCCAGCGAAGCGCGCGGTCGTCGTCCGGACTGTAGTACTCCGTGCACTTATACAGCAGATCGGCTGATTTACTCAGAACGTAAAACCCATGGGCAAAGCCCGGCGGGATCCAGAGCTGCCGGTGGTTACCGGCCGAGAGAACCTCTCCCGCCCAGCGCCCAAAGGTGGCAGAGGACTTCCGCAAATCGACGGCGACATCGAAAACCTCGCCCGCGACTACTCGCACCAGCTTGCCTTGCGGGCGGCTCAACTGATAGTGCAGGCCGCGGAGGGTGCCCTGAGCCGAGCGGCTGTGGTTGTCCTGGACGAAATCGGCCGGAATTCCCGACTCGACATAGCGTTGACGGTGCCAGCTCTCGAGAAAAAACCCTCGCCCGTCGCCGTGGACCGCCGGCTCTACGACCAGTACTTCCTGGAGCCTGGTGGACGTGACCTTCACCGGCGACGCTGCTCCTGGAGCATCTGACGGAGATAGCGCCCGTAGCCGGTCTTGCCTAGCGGTTCCGCGAGACGCTCCACCTGCTCGGCATCGATGTATCCCATGCGATAGGCGATCTCCTCCGGGCAGGAAATCTTGAGACCCTGCCGCTGCTCGATCGTCTCGATGAACAGACTCGCCTGAAGGAGGGACTCGTGGGTTCCGGTGTCGAGCCAGGCGGTACCACGGCCCAGCCGCTCCACCTGGAGATCACCCAGCGTGAGATACGCTGCGTTGACGTCGGTGATCTCCAGCTCCCCTCGGCCCGAAGGGCGGATCTCCCGCGCGATATCCACCACCCGCTCGTCGTAGAAATAGAGGCCGGTGACCGCGTAGCTGGAGCGAGGATTGGCTGGCTTCTCCTCGATCGCGACCGGCCGGCCCGAGTCGTCGAACTCGATCACGCCATAGGCACCGGGATCGTTCACGTGATAGCCGAAGATTGTGGCACCCCGGGTACGACGGGAGGCGCGCTGCAGGGTGTGGCTGAGCTCGTGACCGTAGAAAATGTTGTCGCCGAGCACGAGGCAGCTGGGGCTGCCACCCACGAATTCGCGCCCGATAATGAAAGCCTGGGCCAAGCCGTCCGGCGAGGGCTGCTCCGCGTAGGAGAAGGAGAGCCCCCACTGCCCGCCATCTCCCAGGAGACGCTGGAAGGCGGGCAAATCGTGAGGCGTGGAGATGATCAATACGTCCCGGATCTCGGCCAGCATGAGGGTGGAGAGCGGGTAGTAAATCATGGGCTTATCGTAGATCGGCAGGAGCTGCTTGCTGACGGCGCGCGTCACGGGGTGCAGGCGCGTTCCGGTGCCTCCGGCGAGGATGATCCCTTTCCGGCCCATGTCAGTATTCCAGCGGCAACGCCACCCGCCGCCCGTCACGCGCGGACTGATAGGTAGCGATCAGAATCTCAAGCGAATGGAGCCCTTCCCGGCCATCGGTCTCGGGCATCGCCTCGCCCTTCAAAGACTTGATCACATTGTCGTAGTAAAGAGGATGGCCGTAACCATACACCGAGGTGGTTTCATAGCTCGCCTGTTCCACCTTGGCGTCGTCCGGGTCGGTATCGGCAAACTCCCAGTGGTCGATCCGGTTGACCGCCACCCCCCCGATCCTGACCGTACCCTTTTCTCCAATGATGGTGATCGAGCCCTCGAGGTTCTTGGGGTAGGTCAGCATGGTGACATTCATCGAGCCCAGCGCCCCGGTGCGCCACCGGATACTGACGACGCCGGTATCCTCGACCTGAATGTTCCGCTCCAGGGTGGCGGTGTAGGCCTGGACACTCTCCACCGGTCCGATGAGCCAGTCGAGCAGGTCCACGTAGTGGCTCGCCTGGTTCATGAAGGCGCCTCCATCAAACTCCCAGGTGCCTCGCCAGGGCGCGCTGTCGTAGTACGATTGAGGCCGGCTCCAGAAGACGTTGATGTTCACCATGTAGATCCGACCGAAGCGCCCCTTTTCGACTGCACGCTTCAGCAGCCGGAGCGTGGCGTTTCGCCGGTTCTGCTTGACCACGAATAGGTGTACCCCAGCCTGATCGCAGGCATGAACCATGCGCTTGCCGTCCTGCCAGCGCGTTGCCATGGGTTTTTCGGTCATAACATGTCGACCTGCCGCCGCAACCTGTATCGCCTGGTCGGCATGCAAGCCGCTCGGCGTGGCCAGGATCACGATGTCGGCGTTGGTCCCCGCCAGCATGGCTTCGAGTGATCGAAAGCCGGGGGCCCCAGTCCGGGCCTCTGCCCGGGCCAGCGCTGCCGGATCGACGTCGCACACCCCGACCAGCTCCGCCCGGTCGGCATGCTTCTCGATGGCATTGAAGTGATTTTCCGAGATCCGGCCGCAGCCGACGAGCGCGAACCGGATGCGCCGGTTAGTGATGAAGGGCTTGGTGATGAACATCGGTCCAGGGGTTTCCACGATGGCCGGGAAGATAGCAGCGCCAGTGGCCATCGGAAGTCGTGGGGGCGGCCTCCCTATTCCTCTCTGGCGCGTTTCACGCTCAACCGTTATCATGTGAATAGTTTCACAAAGTGCAGCACCTCCAAGGAGACAACCTGATGGCAACTGCTACCCCTCCCTCATCGGCGCATGCGGCCTATCCCGCCGACGCCGTGGCCAAGCTCTTCGCCCCGCCCGAGACTGAGCAGCCGGCCGACAAGCTGCGCCGCCTGCTCCACGAGGCACGGGCGCGCAAATCGTTCCTCCACACCGCTGGAGCCTACGACGCGTTCACCGCGGCCATCATGACCCGGTTGGGGTTCAAGGCGCTGTACGGCAGCGGGTGGCAGCTCGCCGCGACCAAGAGCATGTTCCCCGATATCGGCGTCTACGCGTCG
>DATBSM010000090.1:0-5183 GCA_036559785.1 Gemmatimonadales bacterium | reverse complement strand
GAATAAGCCCTTTGCGAATGGCCAGGGAGGGAATTGAACCCCCGACACGCGGATTTTCAGTCCGCTGCTCTACCAACTGAGCTACCTGGCCGTAGGGGCGGGAATATAGGGAGGGGCTTGGGGGACGCCAAGTGATTGGAGCAGCACGCGAGGGCCTCTCAGGGTGACAGCCGCCCCTTGCTCCCACATATTCAACTCCATGCCGCCCCCCACGTTCCCCAATCTCACCGTGCTGTCTCACCCACTCATACAACACAAGCTTTCTATTCTCCGGGATAAGCACACCAGCACCCGGGATTTCAAGCAACTGGTGGGGGAAATTGCCACGCTGATGGCGTATGAGGTCACCAAGGACCTCCCCACACAGCCGGTCGAGATCGAGACCCCTCTGGAGCGCGCCACCGGCCGCCAGGTGGCAGGCAAGAAGCTCACCCTGGTCCCGATCCTCCGCGCCGGGCTCGGCATGGTGGATGGCATCACCCAGCTCATCCCCTCCGCGCGGGTGGGCCACATCGGACTCTATCGCGACCACGAGACGCTGCAGCCGGTGGACTACTACTTCAAGATCCCCCACGACGAGATGGAACGGGATTTCTTCATTCTCGACCCCATGCTCGCCACCGGCGGGTCCGCGGTGGCCGCGGTGGGCGCCCTCAAGAAGGCCGGAGCCCGCCGGATCCGATTCCTTTGCCTCGTAGCCGCCCCCGAGGGAGTTCGGCGGATGCTCGACAGCCATCCCGAGGTGCCGGTGTTCGCCGCCGCACTCGACCGCCAATTGAACGAGGTCGGCTACATCCTGCCGGGACTCGGTGATGCCGGCGATCGTCTGTTCGGTACCCGGTGAAAAAAGACGTGGACGCTTTTCGGGAGACTGGATGGTGAGCTCTACCCGTCTGACGTTTTGGGGCGCTGCCGGCCAGGTGACCGGCTCGATGCACCTGCTTGAAGCCGCGGGAGCCCGAATCCTGCTCGACGCCGGGTTGTTTCAGGGTCGCCGGGCCGAGACCCACGCGCTCAACGCGCGACTGCCCTTCGATGCCAGGCGGATCGATGGCGTGGTGCTGAGCCACGCCCACATCGACCATTCCGGCCGGCTGCCGCTGCTGGTTAAGGAGGGCTTTCATGGTCCGGTATACAGCACGCCCGCCACCCGCGACCTGAGTGCGGTCATGCTGGCCGATGCGGGACACATTCAGGAAAAGGACTATGAGTTCCTCCAGCGCCGCGGCAAGGCGCTGCCCGAGACCGAGCCGCTCTACTCGCTGCAGGACGCGATCGCGGTGCAGGATCTGGTTGTCGGCGTCCCATATCACCGGGTCTTCTATCTCCGGAAGCATCTGGCGCTGGAGTTTCTCGAAGCCGGTCATATCCTGGGCTCGGCTGCCATCGATCTTCGGATCACCGAAGGCGGACACCACCGGTTGGTGTTCTCCGGCGACATCGGACGCAGCGGGTTGCCGATCGTGCGCGACCCCGAGCCGCCTTCCGGCCCGATCGACACCTTGATCATCGAGGCCACCTACGCCGACCGGCAGCACGAGCCGTTTGCAACCGGTGAGACTCGCCTGGGCGAAATAGTGCGCCGGGTCGCGGCCAGAGGTGGTAAGGTGTTCATTCCCGCCTTTGCCGTGGGGCGGGTCCAGGAGCTGGTGTACAGCCTGCACCGCCTCTATCGAGCCGGCCAGATCCCCGAGGTGCCGATCTACGTCGACAGTCCACTCGCGGTCGATATTACCACGGTCTTTCGGTTACACCCCGAGGTATTCGACCGGCGCGAGCGGCTGATTGAGACCACGAACGATCTGTTCGACTTCCCGCTGCTGCGCTACGTGCGGGAGGTTCCCGACTCCAGGGCCGTCGACGCTCAGAACGGCCCGGCGGTGATCATCGCGGCCTCCGGCATGGTGGAGTCGGGACGGATCCTCCACCATCTGGCACACGGCATCGGCGATCACCGCAACCTGATCCTGTTCGTCGGCTTTCAAGCCGAACACACCCTTGGCCGGCGGATCCAGAGCGGGGAAGAGGTCGTCAGCATTCTGGGCCAGAAGTACGAGCGCCGGGCTGAGGTGGAGACGCTGGGCAGCTACTCGGCTCATGCCGATCGCGGTGAGCTGCGCGCCTGGGTGCGCCGCCTGGGCGGGCCGGTGCGCCGGGCCTTCGTGGTGCATGGCGAGCCCGGAGCGCTCCAGGCCATGGCGGCGATCCTGGGTGAGGAGGGAGTGCAGGACGTCCACATCCCGAAGCACGGGGAGAGTTTCGAGTTGTGAGGGCGGGGCGACGTTCCGCTCTCCCCTCCTTTCGTCAGGCGCTGGCCCTGCTGCTCCTGTCCGCAGCCACGGTGTATACCGTGGCACTGGTCATGGTCCTCGTGGTCAGCCAGCAGGACCAGCGACGTCCGGTCGATGCCATCGTGGTCCTGGGCGCAGCCCAGTACAACGGCCGGCCCTCACCGGTGCTCCGGGCCCGCCTGAACCACGCACTGCACCTGTATCGTGAGGGTCACGCGCCCAGGATCATCGTCACCGGAGGCATGGGGCGGGGGGACACCACCAGCGAGGCAATCGTGGGGCGGCAGTTCCTGGTGAGCCACGGCGTCCCTTCCGAAGCCGTGGTGGTCCAGGCCCAGGGTCGCTCCACCCAGGCTTCGATGACGGCTGTGGCCGGCTGGCTGGAGCAGAGGCGGCTGCATCGGGTAATACTGGTAAGCGATCCGTTCCATATGTTTCGCCTCCGGCTTGAGGCGCAACGTACCGACCTGGAGGCCTACACCTCGCCAACCGAGGACAGTCCGATCTCAGACAATCCGGTCCTGGAGCTTCGCTATCTCTTCGCGGAAGGGTTCAAGATCCCGGTCGCGTGGATCTGGGCTGCGCTTTCCCCTTTCACCTCTCACTCGCGATCTCTATGACGCTCGTTTCCACGGAACGCAAATACACCGGTAAGGTCGTGAACCTCGACCTCGATACGGTGCGCTTTCCCGACGGATCCACGGGCCGGCTTGAGATGGTGCGACATCCCGGCGCCTCCGCCGTGGTTCCGATGCTGGATGAACCCCGCAATCCCGATCCTCGGGTGATCCTGATTCGCCAGTTCCGCCATGCGGGAGACGACTTCATCTGGGAAATCCCCGCCGGCCGGCTCGATCCGGGTGAGACCCCGTCCACCTGCGCGCACCGGGAGCTCGAGGAAGAAACCGGCATGAGCGCCGACGTGCTCTCCCGGCTCACCACCATCTTTACCACCCCCGGCTTCACCGACGAGCGAATACACATTTTTATGGCGCACACCTTGAAACCCGGCAAGCATCGCCGCGAGCCGGACGAGTTTATGGAAGTGCACACCAAGAAATGGTCGGAGGTCATGACCATGATTCGCAATGGCGAGATCAAGGATGCCAAGACCGTGGTGGGGCTGCTGTTCGTGGAGAGCTTCCGGAGGAAGGCAAGCTACTGAGGAGACCAATAGCTAAACGCTAGTAGCTAAAGGCCTTGGCCCGCAGTACACTTCCCTTATGCCCGCTCAATCCGTGGAGGCGTTGTTTCGGTCGCTCAAGAAGGGCGACCTGGCGCCGGTCTATTATCTCTACGGACCGGAGGATGTCCTCAAGGACGAGGCGGTCAAGACTATCCTGGATCGGTCACTGGACCCCACCCTTCGCGATCTTAATTTCGACCAGCGCTCGGCAGCTCAGCTGGACGCGGAGGAAGTTCACGCCCTGTGCAACACCCTTCCCATGCTGGCTGAGCGGCGGGTCGTCCTCCTCCGCGACATCGAAGGCTGGAAGCGAAAGACCAAGGGCCGGGCCGAATTCATCAGGTATCTCCAGCGCCCCAGCCCGGAGACCGTGGTGATAATGGTCCAGGGATCGGCCGAGGAGGCCGACGACAAGGAGCTGGCCGCCGGCGCCTATACCGTGCGCTTCGATCCGCTTCCACCGGAGCGTGCCCGCAAGTGGCTGTCGCATCAGGCCGCGAGGCTTGGCGTAACGCTGGAGCCTGAGGCGGCGGAACACCTCATGCGTTCGGTCGGCTCCGACCTGAGCGCGCTCACCTCGGAGCTTGCCAAGCTGGCCTCGTTGCCGGCCGGCGAGCCGCTCACAGCCGAGCGGGTGGGCGAGCTGGTGGGAGTTCGGCACGGCGAGACGCTCTGGGATTGGCGCGAGGCGGTACTGGATGGCCAGCCCGGCCGGGCGGCCGCGCTGCTTCCATCGATCCTGGCTCAGCCCGGTGTATCCGGCGTCAAGCTGGTGACGACGCTCGGAACCGCGCTGGTGGGGCTCGGCATTGCCCGGGCACACTACGACCGCGGCACACGGGGACGCAGCCTCGAAGCGGCCGTCCTCAAGAGCCTGCTCAGCGCTCGGCCCTTCGGCTTGCTAGGCTATAAGGATGAAGCCAGCCGGTGGAGTAGCTGGGCTCCAGGGTGGCCCCGCCACCGGATCCGCGCGGCTCTTCGTGCCGCCAGAGATACGGATATAGCGCTCAAGAACACCACGATCTCAGATGCGCAGGGACTGCTGACTGACCTGGTGCTGCAAATTGGGATACCCGGCGGCGATGACGGAAAGGGCGGAAGGATGCACGGCACTACCTCCGAGAAGAAGCGCAGCCTGGCCGGAGCGGCGTTATCCGTCCTCTCCGTCCTCTCCGTCCTCTCCGCCTTGCCAGCGGCCGCCCAAACCGACCCGCGCCTGGTCGAGGCCATTCGGCAGGCTCAGGAGGGCGGGGGTGAGTCCGCTCGAACCCAGGTGCGTCGCCTGCTCGCGGCGACATCGCCAACCGATACGCTGTATCCTCAGATCATCTACACCCAGGCCATGGTGGCGAGCGACGCCAACGAGATGCGGCGGACGCTCCAGCGTGTCGCGGTAGAGTATTCCTCCTCGAGCTGGGCCGATGACGCACTGCTGCGACTGGTCCAGCTCGATTACGCCAGCGGCAATCTCCCGGGCGCGGCGCGAAACCTCGAGCGCCTCCGTCTGGACTATCCCGGAAGCAGTCTCCTGCCTCAGGCATCATACTGGGCGGCTCGCACCTATTTCGATCAGAAGAACCCGGAGCTGGCGTGCCGCTGGATAGCGGACGGCATCGCCGCATCCAGCAGCAATGTCGAGCTGCAGAACCAGCTCGGCTATCTCGACCAGCGCTGCGCCGGGGTCCGAGCGGTCGCCTCTCGCCCCG
>DATBSM010000089.1:0-7234 GCA_036559785.1 Gemmatimonadales bacterium | reverse complement strand
CTGATCATCACCGGCGACACGCTAAACATCATGAGCCTGATCGGGGTGATCCTCTTGATGGGCATCGTGGCCAAGAACGCGATTCTGCTGATCGATTTTGCCAAGTGGGAGCACGAGCGAGGAACTCGATTACGAGAAGCGTTGATCGAGGCCGGTCGAATCCGGCTCCGCCCGATCATGATGACCACGATCGCTCTGATTGCCGGCATGATCCCGGTGGCGCTGGGCCGGGGAGAAGGCGCCGACTTTCGGGCACCGCTGGGGCGGGCCGTGATCGGTGGAGTCATCACCTCGACGCTCCTTACGCTGCTGGTGATCCCCACCGTCTACGAGATCCTGGACAACTTCCGCTCGTGGATGACCGAGAAAGTCTGGCGCCGGATCTCCAAGCCACACGCGGAGCCGGCAGCCGGACCGGCAGCTTCAGCCGAGTAGCAGAAGTTTCTCGCGGATCCACCGGATGGGTGGGAGCTGCTATGCTGCTGGACAAAATCAAGACCTTGTGGGTCGCCGCGCTACCGGTATTGGCGCCGCTCGACGCTTTGGCCCAACACCAGGCCGAGAACGTCGCAGTGCAGATGCGGCATGTCGACTTTCATGTCGATTCCACCATCGTACTGCGCATCGACTATCTCCGGGGTGAGCTGCATCCGACTTCTCCCGAGCATTCGCCATACTTCGACGATAAATCTTCCTTCACGCTGGGCATTGATTCCGCCTGGATCCGGATGTCACCCCGATCGCTCAGCGAGCTCCTGAACCGCTACACCTTCGCCTACCCAGGTTCTCCACTCCGCAGGCTGACCATTACGATCGAGAAGGGTCAGCTGAGGCAGCGGGGTACCATGCGCGGTGTCTCTTTCGACATGCTGGGCGAGCTTACGCTCACTCCGGACGGAGAACTCCGCATTCATCCCAAATCGGTCAAGGCTGCTGGGATCGGGGTTGGCGGGCTGATGAAATTCTTCGGGCTCCATCTAGACAAGCTCGTCAAGCTCAGGGCCGGTGGGGGAGTTCGGATCCAGAAGGACGACTTTTTCCTGTCGCCGCCCGCTCTCCTGCCTCCTCCGAGGGTAGAGGGCAGGGTCGGGGGCATCGAAGTGAATGACAGCGAGATCGTGCAGGTGTTCCAGCCCCCGGCCGGGAAGGAGGTCCGACAATTGGCGGTGCCGGACCCGAAGGCCACCAACTACATGTATTACCGGGGCAATCTTCTCCGATTCGGCAAGCTCACCATGCACGATACGGATCTGTTGATTGTGGACGCCGTGCCCGAGGACCCATTTGACTTCTTCCTCGACGAGTACAAGGCTCAGCTCGTCGCGGGCTACTCGAGGACCAGAGCCGATGAGGGACTGACCGTCGTGATGCAGGATTACAAGCGAGCGCCCGCACTTGCTGGCATCAGGGCAGTTCGCCCACGATCTTCCGGAACTCCGCCTCGTTGAAGGCCCGCAGTGTCTCGGTCCGCACGTTCCCCATTGCCCCCAGGCCCAGGACCATCTTGGCCAGTGCCGTGTCGTCTGGCAGCTCGGCGATGGCCAGCGCGTCGTAGTGCCCCAGCGTTACATAGAAGGCCTTCAGCTCTCCTCCCGCTTGTTTGTAAGCCTTCCTTGCGGCGTCCAGCCGTTCGGGACCCTTCTTGATGCCGGCGATGCCTTGTTGGGTGTAGGTAAGCAGGGAAATGTACGTGGGCATGGGAGGCCTCTTGAGGACTGGTGGCTATTGGCTATTGGCTATTGGCTAGTATACTGGTGCGAGAACGGTCGGTGCGCCAGCGGAGCCTCTCTGACACTCTCGACCGGACCCGGCGCCGTGGAGCCACAGCCCAGGAGCTCGCAGCCAGGAGCTCCCAGCCAACAGCCAACAGCCAATAGCCAATAGCCAATAGCCAATGTCTAACCGGTGGGTGACCTGTGTGCTCGCCACGGTCCTGCTATCGCTCGGCTGCGGGGGTGGGAGTCAGCTGCCCGGGCCCGCGGTCGTCACCTTTCCCATCAGCGCGCTGGGTGCCGAGGGCCAGGTGCTGGTTCACCAGCTTTCGCGGTTCATGAAGGAGAACCCCGGCATCAAGGTCGTCCAGCGGGTTACGCCTGACGGCGCCGACCAGAAGCACCAGCTCTACGTCCAATGGCTCAATGCGGGGGCCAGCGATCCGGACATTCTCCAGCTGGACGTGATCTGGACACCGGAGTTTGCCGCCGCAGGATGGATCCTCCCGCTCAACCAGTTCCAACCCGACACCGCCGCTTTCTTCCCTTCGACCATCGAGGCCAACCGGTGGCAGGACAGCCTGTATGCGCTGCCCTGGTTTGCCGACGTGGGGATGTTGTACTGGCGGACCGACCTTATGAATCGGCCGCCCGCCACCTTCGATGAGCTGGTTCATCAGGCTCAGCAGGCCCGGCCAAAGGGTGGCCCGCGCTATGGGTTCGTCTGGCAGGGCGCGCGATATGAGGGATTGATCACCACATTCCTCGAGTACCTCGGCGCCTACGGCGGACGCATTCTCGACGGTGGCAGGGTGGTGGTCAACTCCGAGGCCGGGCTCCGGGCGTTGACCGAAATGCGGGACGAGATCTATCGGTATGGTGTGGTGCCCACGACAGCCCTCACCTGGCACGAGGAAGAGACCCGGTTCGCCTTCCAGAACGGCGAGGCGGCCTTTATGCGGAACTGGCCCTACGCGTATCCGTTGATGGAGGACAGCGCCGACTCCCGGGTGGCAGGGAAGTTCGCGGTGGCGCCGATGCCGGCTGGCCCGGGCGGCACCCATACGGCGGCCATAGGCGGCGCGCAGCTGGCCATCAACCGGCGCACGGAACATCCCGAGGCGGCCTGGGCCGTGATCGACTTTCTCACCCAGCCGGAGCAGATGCGGGAGCGCGCTCAGGTGGTCGGACAGTTTCCCACCCGGACTGCCCTCTACGACGATCCCGATCTCGCCTCTGGACTGGCCATCCCTCCGGCCATGGTCCGCCGCATCATCGAGTATGCCGTCCCACGGCCGGTCACCCCTATCTACACTCAGCTCTCCGAAATCCTGCAGATCAATCTTCATCGCGCTCTGACCCGGCAGGCCGAGCCCGCCGCGGCGCTGGCTCGCGCTCAAACCGAGATGCAGCGGGTACTGAACCGGGCCGGACTGGGCACGGGAGCGCCGGTTGCCCGGCGCTGATCCCCGGACCAGCATGGAGCGCCAGGAGGCTCAGGTGGCCTGGGCGCTGGTGCTTCCGGCGGTGCTGACCATTCTGCTCGTTGCGCTGTTTCCGCTAGTCTGGACAGTGTGGGAATCGCTCCACCTGCACGACCTCCGGATGCCGTGGCTGGGCAAGCCGTTCGTGGGACTCGACAACTATGTCGAGGCGCTCGGCGACCCGCGGTTCTGGGCCTCGCTCGGGCATACCGCGTTCTTTGCGGTCACCAGCGTGGGACTCGAGCTGATCATCGGACTCTGGCTGGCCCTGGCCTTGAACCGGGCCTTCCGCGGCCGGGGTCTGGTACGGGCCGCGGTGCTGGTTCCGTGGGCCATTCCGACCGTGGTGTCGGCCCTGCTCTGGCGGTTCATGTTCGAGGGGCAAACCGGAATCGTGAACAGTGTGCTGGTCGGCATCGGGCTGCTGAAAGAGCCGGTGGTGTGGTTCATCCATCCGGCTGCGGCCTGGGTGCCGGTCATCCTGGCCGACGTCTGGAAGACCACGCCGTTCGTGGCACTGCTGCTCCTGGCCGGCCTGCAGAACATCGATGCCTCGCTCTATGAAGCGGCGCGCATCGATGGAGCCACGGCCTGGCGCCAGTTTCGTCACGTGACGCTGCCACTGCTCAAGCCTGCTATCCTGGTAGCGCTGATATTCCGTACTCTGGATGCGTTTCGGGTATTCGACCTGATATATGCGCTGACCGGCGGAGGACCCGGCACCTCAACTGAGCCGATCGCCTTGTACACCTTCAACGCGCTGCTCCAGAATCTGCAGTTCGGCTACGGTTCGGCGCTCTCGGTGATCGTCTTTCTGATCACCTTCTGTCTGGCAATCCTCTACATCAAGCTGCTCGGCGCCGAGCTGACCGGAGCCAAGCGTTGAAGGGCCGGGGGTGGTGGCCAGCGGTGGTCCTTGCCCTGCTCGTGGGAGCCAGTGCCTTCCCCTTCTACTGGGCCATTCTCTCTTCCTTCACGCCCGAGTCCAGGCTGTTCCAGGAGCCTTCGCTCCTGCCGAGGAATCTCGTACTCGATCATTACCGGGCGCTGTTTGCCGAGCGAAGCTTCTGGCTCCCGATACGCAACTCCCTCATCGTCGCTGGCGCCACGACGATCTTCTGCGTGTCGCTCGGGGCGCTCTGCGCCTACGCCCTCGCCCGGCTCGAGTTCAGGGGCAAGACGTTCCTTCTCGGGGCCATTCTGGCCGTGGGCATGTTTCCCCAGATCTCGGTGGTTTCACCGCTGTATCTGCTGCTCCGAGAGCTCCATCTCATCAACACCTATCCCGGTCTCGTGCTGCCCTACCTGACCTTCGCAATGCCCCTCACGGTGTGGCTCCTGGTGGGGTTCTTTCGCCAGCTGCCCGGCGAGCTGGAGGAAGCGGCCATGGTGGACGGGGCCGGCCGGCTGCGGGCGTTCTGGGAGGTGATCGTGCCCCTGGCGGTGCCCGGCATCGCCACCACCGCGATCCTGACCTTCGTCTATAGCTGGAATGAGTTTCTCTTCGCGCTCTCCTTTACGCTCGGGCCGGAGCGCCAAACCGTTCCGGTCGCCATCGCGCTCTTTCGGGGACAATACCAGGTCCCCTGGGGCCAGATTCTCGCTGCCGCCGTCATCGCCACCTTGCCGGTGACGCTACTGGTCCTCGCCTTTCAGCGCCGGATCGTGCAGGGACTCACTGCGGGCGCGGTGAAAGGGTAACCATGGCTCTGGTTCGTCTGGAGGGTGTCGGGAAGACCTACCCCAACGGTCACGTGGCCGCGAAGGGACTCGACCTGGAGATCCGCGACGGAGAGTTCATGGTCCTGGTGGGACCATCGGGGTGCGGCAAGAGCACGGCCTTGCGAATGATTGCCGGGCTGGAGACACCCACCTCGGGCCGGATTCTGATCGGGGATCGCGATGTGACGTCGCTGCCGCCGCAGGATCGCGACATTGCGATGGTATTTCAGACCTATGCGCTCTATCCCCACATGACCGTGCGGGAGAATCTCGCGTTTGGTCTTCGCATGCGTGGCACCGCGACCGAGGTCATCGAGAAACGAGTGCAGGAAGCATCCCGCGCACTCGGCCTGGATCCGGTGCTGGGTCGCCGGCCGGCGCAGCTCTCCGGCGGGCAACGCCAGCGGGTGGCGCTGGGCCGGGCCATCGTTCGGGAGCCCAAGGTGTTCCTGTTCGATGAGCCGCTATCCAACCTCGACGCCAAGTTGCGGGTGGAAACCCGCGCTGAGCTGGCGCGCTTGCACCGCCGTCTCGGGGCCACCGTCGTCTACGTCACCCACGACCAGGAAGAGGCCATGACCCTGGGCTGGCGGGTCGCGGTCATGCGGGACGGGTTTCTCCAGCAGGTGGCTCCCCCCATGGAGTTGTATCGCCGTCCAGCCAATCGCTTCGTCGCGGAGTTCGTTGGGTCGCCCGGGATGAACTTTCTGCCGGAAGGCGAAGTGGCGGGCCTGGGCCAGGCACCGGCGGGGGCGACACTCGGCATCCGGCCACACGACCTCACGATCGTGGCGCCGGGAGCAGGGGATGCGGACGCGTGGGTGGACGTGGTTGAGTCGAGAGGCAGCGAGCTGCTGGTCTACCTGCGTCTGGGTGCCAAGGGCAATGGCGCCGAGCTGCGGGTGGTGGCGCCGCCCGAGCCGGCGATCGAAGAGGAGCGGGTGGTGGGAGTGAGGTTCGACCGGGCGCGGCTGCACTGGTTCGAGCAGGAAAGCGGGCGAAGAGTGGGGTAGACTAATTCTTCGGCAATTGGGACAGTACGAAATCCACCGCCAAATGGGTCGTATTCCAGAGCTGCACATCTGAGCTGGTGCCATAGCGGACCGGCACCAGTTTCTCGCCTCTTATCTCATAACTCCACAGCTCGTTGTGCTGCAGGCCCGACTCATTCACGGCGGCCAGGATGCGATGCAACGCCTCCTTCAGCTCCTCGCTTCCGGCGGACTCCCGGTTCGCGAGGCCGAGGAAGAGCAGGTTGACTTCGCGTCCCCAGACGACGCGGGGTCCATGGTACTGATCGGCTTGAAACCGTTCCCAGATCTGCCGTGAGGCGTAGGCGTCGTTCGCCACCAGCGGACCGAGCCCTCCCACGAACAGTCCTTCGGGATAGGGGCGCAGGAATGGGAGAACGTCCTTGAGTACTACATCGACGTTCAGATCAGGATTCAGGAACAGTCTCGTGGCCGGATCGGTATTCACCACACGAATAGGCCGGCCTGCGGCGTCGAGTGAAAGCGCCGGAAATGTGATCGACGAATCTCGTATGGGGCCATGCTCGGCCATCACTTGTCTCCAATAGCGCCGCTCCGGGGCAGGGAGCCATGCCAACTTCGCGGCGATACGGCGCCGGATCTCGGCAGGAGCGAGGCTCACCTGGAAATGACGTCGGGCACCGTCCCAGGTCTGGATGGCTCGGCTGAGCGATGAGCGATCGCGGACATACGCCGCGAGAGCCCCGTTGCGGTTCGCGATGAGACTATCGAGCATCGCCGGAGTTATACCCAGGGCTGGCAACACTCCCATGATCGTGTCGATCGACCGCAGCGCTTTTGGTACCCAGATGGCATTGATGTCCATTGCGAAGCGGCCACCGGCGTATCCGGCGTCGCTGTCGCGCCAGCTGGCTGAGCGCCAGTGGGTGGCATCGCGCTTGGGAAAACTGACCAGTTTCGTCGCCCGGGGATCTTCGGCATATGGACGAGTCCACGTCGCCACCAGGCTCATCTCGCGCAGGAGGAGCGCCAGCCTGGAGCCGCGACCCTCGGAGCTGTCGGACAGGAAGGTGCGTTTCCGATCTGGGCTAACGGTCGAATCGGTGAGGTATCGCGCTGCCAGCACGGGCAGCTGGAACTCGTCATCGATCATGTGATAGTTCTCGCGGGTCTTCTGCAGCTCGCCGAGAACGCCGCGTGCCTGCTCCAGCAGGCTATCGGCCTTTTGCTGCCGTCCGGCTCGCGCTGCGCGGAAATACCCGGTGACCAAAGAATCGTAAACCACCGCGTTCTCCCGAATCGCCTGGCCGCCGAGGGCCTCCTC
>DATBSM010000088.1:0-2684 GCA_036559785.1 Gemmatimonadales bacterium | reverse complement strand
GGCTGGAGTGTTCGCAAAACGCGGTAATTCTACCCAGAAGTGGGGCAAGCCACGAGCCTTGACACACATGTTAACTTGTTGCTACCCAACGACTTCAACGAACGAACCACACCGAGTTTCAAGCGCTTCGGTGACGCCGATCGGCCTGGCCGCACGGCCGATCCGGACCCGCCTCGCGCAAGGAGAACCAAGCCATCAGACAAAACTCAGCCGGACGAGACCGTGGCTGGGCAGGGCGGACCCAGTGAGCCGGCTGGCCGAGGACCTGGCGCGAGCATTGGGCTGTCCGGTCGAGGTGAAGTACCTCGAGGACACCCGCGAGGTGGTCGCTGTGGCTCGCCCCCAGCGGGGTCGCGCGGTGCGGGTGGTCCTGCCCGTGTCACCGATCGCGCTCCCACTGATGCAAAACCCCCTCGCCGCCCTGAGGTACGATCTCCTCAAGCAGCTTCGCCTCCAGATGAGCCAGGAACCCGCCGAAGGCTGACAACCCCGATGTTGAGAGGACGGTGGCCGGCCGCCGAGCCGAAGGCCGCCGCTGCACACCCTCGCGGTGTGGATCTTTGAGCGGTATTACTCAAGCGGATTCAGTTCGGTTTTAGCCTGAACCAGCCGCGACGATGACAACGAACCCGCTCCGCAGGTCCGCAGCGCCCACTCGTCCAGCCGACTCCGGGACTGGTTCCGTCCTCGAGCAGGGACTCGATACCTCCAACGGGCTGGATTTCGTGCGGGAGCGTCTGGCGCTGGTCGGCAAGACGCTCTTCCTCGTTTCGTTGGGATTCTACCTCTTCCTTCTCGCCAGCAAGGTGCTGGTCGGCGGTGCCCTGTTCATCGCCGTGGTGAAGGGGCCGGTCGCGTACGGTCACCTCGGCGCCAGCTTGACGATGGCCCTGCTCTGGCTCCTGGCCAGCCGCGCCAGGCTCTCGCTGCGGAGCCTGGGGACGCTCGATGCCATCAGCTTTGTCGTGGCCTGCGCTTCCCTCTCCCTCATGACAGTGAGCGACGAGGGGCAGATCCTCCAGGTGCTGTTGGCCCTCATCGTGACCGTCATGATCCGGGCGATCCTGGTGCCGTCCCGGCCGGGCCGAACCATGGTAGTGTCGGCGCTGACTTTCCTGCCGACTGTGGTCGTCTGCATCGCGCGGCATGACCCCACGGCGCTCCTGCCCGGGTTCAGCGTGGGCTACCAGAAGCAGTACATGACCCTCAATACCATCCTCTGGAGCGTCCTGGGGACCACGCTGGCGACCATTACTTCCCGGGTCACCTACGGACTGCGGAAGCAGGTCGCCGAAGCCAATGAGCTGGGACAGTACGTCCTAGAGGAGAAGATCGGTGGCGGCGGGATGGGCGAGGTCTGGCGGGCGCGCCACCGGCTGCTGATCCGGCCGGCGGCGATCAAGCTCATCCGTCCCGAGATGACGGGTGATCGGGAGCTGCTCCTCCGGCGCTTCGAGCGCGAGGCCCGCGCGACCGCCGCGCTCAAGTCGCCGCACACGGTGCAGCTCTACGACTTCGGCGCCACCGAGGACGGCAGGCTGTACTACGTGATGGAGCTGCTCGACGGCCTGGATCTCGATACCCTGGTCCGGCAGTACGGGCCGCTGCCCCCGGAGCGAGTCATCCACATCCTGCGCCAGGTTTGCTCCTCGCTCCAGGACGCGCACGGCAACGGGCTGGTACATCGCGACATCAAGCCGGCGAACGTGGTCGTCAGCCGGGCGGGAACCACGTTCGATTTCGCCAAGGTACTCGACTTCGGCCTGGTCAAACTCGAGACAGCGGAGCAGCGGGGCGAGTCAGCGGAGCAGCGGGGCAGCGGGGCAGCGGCGAAGCGGCCAGGAGGGAGTGACGGAGGTTCGCTCGCCGCTGGTGGAGCCGCAGGCACTCCGGCGTTCATGGCGCCGGAGGTGGTGCTCGGAGCGGCCGAGACCGATCATCGCGTGGACCTGTATGCGCTCGGGTGTGTCGTGTTTTGGCTGCTTACCGGCAAGCTGATTTTCGAGGGAAGGAATGCCCTGGAGATGATGTTCCATCACGCCCACACGCCACCGCCCAAACCCTCGACCAGGACGGAGCTGCCCATCCCGGCTCCGCTGGAGGAGCTGGTCATGGAATGCCTGGAGAAGGACCCGGCACGCCGTCCGGCCAGTGCGGAGGCAGTGAGCACCCGGGTCGACGCCGTCTTCCTGGAATCGGCCTGGACCGTCGAGCGGGCGGAGCGCTGGTGGGCGACGCACCGGCCGCTACCGGCGGACGCGCGGCGGGTGGCGGAGGTGCTGCTGTCGCAGGAGGGGCGGGAGCTGCGGATCGGGCCGCGGGTACGCCCGAGAGGCTAGAGGCAAACGAACTTGCGCTACGCTGGCTGATCGAGGAGCCGCTGAAAACGAGGATGCTTCCGCAATGGATCGAAGGTGGGATCGATCCGGAGCCAGCCAGGTGAGAGGTAGTAAGGCACCCGGAGCAGCGGCTCGAGCTGGTCGAGCGCCAAGTCCGGCTCGCCGCTGAGCAGGTAGATCCGTACCAGCTGCAGCTGATTGTAGGGCCCCCCGTAGCCGTCGCGGCTGATCGGCAACAGCTCCACTCCGCGCTTTCCCTCCCGCTCCGCTTCCATCTTTCGTCCCAGGTAGGCCAGCGTCAGGCCGAGGAGCATGTGGCGCTGCGGGTCGTCGGGAGCGGCCCGT
>DATBSM010000087.1:0-13641 GCA_036559785.1 Gemmatimonadales bacterium | reverse complement strand
TGCAAGGCATCGCCCGGCTTGGGCCCAACCGAGATGGAGCCTGGGCTGGGAAGTCCTTCCGCCTCATTCCTTTAGCGGCGGGCTCTCAGCTCTCAGATCATCCATGGGCAGGGTTCGGCACGATGCAGCAAGCCCATCTCTCCGCTATAATTACGCCCATTCTCTCTTCCTGGAACCGACAGTCCGGTGAAATCCGCCCATAACGACCGGGTCCGCGTGCCCGCGCGCCTCCCGATATGGCTGCTGCCATCGCTGCTGGGAGGCTTTGCGCCTGCTGGGTTTGCGCCAGCAGTCTCGGCCCAGACGCAGGCGGTCTCGGAGATCCAGGTGACGCCGGAAACCATGACGCTGGGTGTGGGCCAGAAGCAGGCCCTCTTCGCCGCCGCCTTCGACGGGCGAGGCAACCTCCTCGCGGCCGCCAAGTTCACTTTCTGGAGCTCGGACACGATGATTGCCCGGGTCAGGAAAGACGGCACGGTCCTCGGTATCACACCGGGGCTGGCCAAGATCGAGGCTCGCACCCAGGGTAAGCGTGCCTCGATGGCGGTTCTCATTACCGGCGTCGCGCCGGGGGACGCGTCTGGGGCGCGCGCGGCGTCGGCCTCGTTGCTGAGCCTCGAACCGTCTTCGGTTTCACTGTTCCCTGGTGAAAACGTCCGGATCACTCCCCTGGCCGTCAAGGAAGACGGTAACCCGATCGCGGTTGGGCGACTGACCTGGAGGTCGCTCAAGCCCGAAATTGCGTCAGTGGACACAGCGGGGTACGTGACCGGTCTGGGGCCGGGTCGTACCGTGGTTCAGGTTTCCACCACCAGCCGCCTGATGGCTACGCTTCCGGTCGAAGTCTCCCAGCCGGACTTTGTCCTTTCTCAACCCCGCCTCGTCCTGGGTCCCGGCGAGCTAGACACCCTTCGGGTCATTGTGCCGACCCAAGGGAATCGCGAGATCCGGGGTCTGGTGCGCTGGCGCTCGGCCGATTCGACTGTGGTGTGGGTGAGCCCCACCGGCATCGTTCGCGGCCTGGCCCCGGGCCAGGCTGAGATCATCGCGACCGGCTTCTCCCAGGAGAGGCGTGCCCAGGTTGTTGTGCACCCGCAGCCCGAGGCTCTGGTGGTATCGCCTCAGCATAGCGCCGGCGCGGTCCAGATCCCGCTCCGGGCGACTCGGCGGTTCACCGCGGTCGCCGAGGCAGCCGACTCCACCTCCATTCCCGAGGCACACATCAGCTGGCAGTTGAGCGATACCTCGGTAGCGTCGTTCGATCGGGCTTCCGGTGTGCTCACCGCCAAGGCGCTAGGTACCGCCACGCTTACGGCGACTCTAGCCGGCATTCAGCCCGCGGTCTGGACTGTGCAGATTCTTCCCGGGGATATCGAGCTCCAGCCGTCGCGGGTCGGATTGGCGGCCGGACGGCGCACGACCTTGAACGTAGTGCTGAAGGACGAGCAGGGGGCGGCCGCAGGCCGGGCGACCGGAGTCCGGTGGAGCTCCGACAGGCCCGAGGTCGCGGTGTCGCGGGAGGGTGGTGTGATCGATGCTGTGAGTCCGGGACGAGCCGTGATCACCGCCTCGTCGTCCTGGGGCAAGAGCGCAAAGGCCGACGTAATCGTGGTCGGCGACCTGCTGCTCAGCTCCAACCGCGGTGGAAGCCTTGCTGTCTATCAGATGCGAGTTAGCGGTCCGCTGACCTTGGTGCCACTGCCCGACAGCGCGACCGGCCAAACACACAAAACCGACGTCCAGGCCTCGCTCTCCCCCGATCGTACCCGGATCGCCTTCAGCTCCAATCGCAGCGGGAACTTCGACATCTACATGATGGACGCCGACGGGCAGCACCTGCGCCGGCTCACCACCGACCCGAGGAATGAGGGCGACCCGGTCTGGACTCCGGAGGGCGCCCAGATCGTCTATTCCACAACCCGTGGAAGCGCCGCCCAGATCGCCATCATGCCGGCGGACGGCGGCGAGAGCCGGACTCTCACCACTACCCCCGCAGCGAATCACTCGCCTACGGTCTCACCCGACGGTCGGAGCATCGCGTTTGTCTCCTTACGGGACGGGAATCCGGAGATCTATGCGATGAATCTCGATGGGAGCAACCAGCGCCGGCTCACCAAGACATCCGAGCGGGAATCCAGTCCACGCTTCTTCCGCAATGGCGACCTCGCCTACGTGGTCGAGCGGGGCGGGCGCTCGAAAGGGTCGCGGGTCATGCGTCTTCCCTGGGGAGGAACCAACGCCAGTCTCCTGCTTCAGACCGAGGAGCCGGTTCAAGCCATCGCCGTCTCCCGCGAGGGCGACCGCCTGGCCTATGTGGTCGGCAAGATTACGGACGCCGCCAAGGGTCGTGTCGAATTCAGCTTCTTCTTGCAATCTACGGCCCCCGGCAGTCCCTCGGTCTCCGTGCCGCTCACTCCCGGCGAGCAGATCCTGAACCCATCGTTCTGACGCGTCGAGTCGGATGAGGGCCCTCACCCTGGTTGCCTACGGTGGACCGGAGCAGCTCAAGGTACAAGAGTTGCCCCAACCCGCCATAGCGTCTCCTGACCAGGTCCTCGTCCGGATGCGCACCGCGGCGCTGAACCGGCTCGATCTGTTCATAGCGGCCGGCTTGCCGGGGTCAGTTCTCAAGTTTCCCCACGTGGTTGGCTCGGATGGAGCGGGCGTGGTCGAGCAGGCCGGCGCGGCGGTCCGACAGTTCCGTACCGGCGACCGGGTCATGATCAATCCAACCTTGTCGTGCGGAGACTGTCCGGCGTGCGGAGAGGGGGAACACTCGCTCTGCGCCAGGCTTCGGGTTCTGGGCGAGCACTGTGCCGGAACCGTGGCCGAGTTCGTCGTCGTGCCGGCGCAGAATCTGGTGCCGGTTCCCACTGCCATGCCCTGGCCCCAGGCGGCTGCTTTTTCATTGGCAACCCTCACGGCGTGGCGAATGCTCGTCAGCCGTGCGCGACTCGAGGCGGGGGAAACCGTCCTGATCTGGGGGATCGGCGGTGGCGTGGCGCTCGCGGCGCTACAGATAGCCAGGCTGATCGGGGCGCGCACCATCGTCACCAGTGGGTCGCAGGCCAAGCTCGAGATCGCACGCGGCCTCGGGGCCGACGTTGCGCTCGATCACCGGCGTGCCGACGTGGTTGCCGAGGTCAAGCAGCACACCGGGGGTCGCGGGGCAGACGTCGTGGTGGATAGTGTGGGCGAGGAGACCTGGAGCGGTTCCCTTCGCGCGGTGCGACGGGGCGGCCGCCTGGTGGTCTGCGGGGCCACGACCGGCCCCATGGTTTCACTCGACCTCCGGCGCCTCTTCTGGCATCAGTGGAGCATTCTGGGGTCTACCCTCGGCAACCGGCAGGAGTACGCCGAGATCGTACGCCATGCAGGAGAGGGCCGGCTCTGGCCCGTGGTAGACCGGGTGGTGCCGCTCGCGGCGAGTATCGCCGCATTCGAGCGGCTGCAGCGTGGTGAGCAGTTCGGCAAACTCGTCATCGAGGTGGCACAGTGAACCAGCTCTGGGAACGCATTTCCATCGGTGCCGCACAGATCGGTAGTGTTCTCCCCGCCCTCGTCGGCGCAGCCGTCATACTGCTCACCGGCTACTTCCTCGCCCGACAGATTCAGCGCTGGGCCGACGACACCCTGAAACGGCTGGACTTCAACCGGATGGCCAGCGCCGGCGGCCTGGACGAGGCCGTCGTCCGTACCGGCTCCAGACTCGATCCGGTGCGAGCCCTGACCAAGCTGCTTTTCTGGCTGGTGATGCTCATCGTGATCCTGCTTGCCAGCACGGCGCTCGGTCTGGAGAGCATCAACGAGATGTTCGGGGTCATGCTCGCGTTCATTCCCACGCTCATCGCGGGCATCGTCATCCTGATCCTGGGGATCATCCTGGGTGAGTTCGTTCGGGGCCTCATCCTGGCTTCGGCCGGCGGCCTTTCCGGCGTGCCGACGGTGGCCAAGCTGGCGAAAGGCGCCGTGATCCTCATCTCGCTGTTCATGGCGCTGGAGCAAGTGGGCGTGGCGGAGGAGATCGTCACTGCGGCGTTCACGCTGATACTCGGTGCGGCCGCGTTAGCCGTTGGACTCGCCTTCGGGCTGGGGAATCGGGAGCTGGCGGGGGAGATCACCCGGCGGTGGTACGAGCAGGGCCAGCGTCAGGACCGCCGCATGGCGGATCGGGGTCGCAATGTCCCTACGGACAAGGAGCCGCCGATCCTGGACTAGGTGAGAACTCACCTCTCACTGCAGTCTGAACTTCCCTACCGTCCGCGTGCCATCCTCACCCTTGAGCGACGCGTAGACCGCCCCCCCGGCCCCGAAGCCCGAGAGTGACGCGCCTTTCGGGAGGGTGACGCTGCGTTGCCAGACTCCCTGCCGATTGACCACATCGTACACCAGGGGCGTGTCTTCCTGCGCGCGGGGGCGCTGCAGCCAAACCTCGCCGATCTCCCGGCCCAGCGCGAAGTCGAATGGGGGCTTGGTTTCGGCGAAGGGATATGTAATGGACAGATCCTGGGGCATCCCGAACTGCTTGCCTTGGTCCCGTACCTGGGCGAGCACTCGGTCCTTGTCTGCCTGGGTGACGGTGGTCTTGGCATAATCGCGCGCCTTCCCGTGCGTCCACTTGCCGTCGGGGCTTCGCCAATCCACCCGATTCTCCCGGCCCCGCGCCACCCACGCCGCACCGTCGGGCAGCACGCCGAAGTGATCGTTGGGGGCAAACACCTTGGCCGCCTGCTGGACCTGCTCTCCGAACTTGGCGTCGCCGTACTCGGGTGTAGCCAGGTGAGCGATCGTGTCCACCGCCCCACTCTTGAGCCATAGCCGAAGAACGGGAACGCTATCCGGCCTCAGTGAGCGGCCCGGCTCCCCACCGCCGAGTATGGCCTGGTAGTCGATCTTGTAGCCGTGCCCGACGGTGTCGTACAAGAGGACTGGAGTCTCCCCTGAAACCATCTTGATCGGCAGCACGTTCAGGGCCTGTCCTCGCTCGTTCCATCGGGTGGTCCGAATGGCGCTGAAATCCACGAGGGCGATGGTGTCGCCTGCCAGGTGTGCGACCCAGCCGGGAAACCGGTAGTTCCCGGCCGGCGCGCCTTGGGCGAGAGAGTCGACCCGCTTCCCGAGCGTGTCCAGTTTCCCGGATTTCAGATCGGCGCTGAAGAAGAGCTTGCTCTTGGTGTCCGCGAACATCACTCGACCATCGCTCAGCTCCACCACGTTGCTCAGCGTGCCAAAGGACGAGGGTAGCTTGGCCTCCAAGGTCAGGCCGCTTTGGCTTTCGGCTGGCGAACAGCCCAGCATGAGGGCCAGGACGATCGCGCAGCTGAAGTAGTCGAGCCTCATTCGAAACATCCTCCGGACGATCTGGTCAGAGCGAAGTATTAAACTACGGATTGCGGGCAGAGAGCGTCAGGTCGACGCGCTGGAGCCGGGTGCCATCGGGTGTGGATTCCGCAACCAGGACTGATCGCGGACCCACGGCGAGTACCCGCCCCTTGCCGCGAAGGCGAACCTCCTGCGCCAGCCGGCCGCCCCGATCGACCACGTGGTAGACCCGCGAGGAGTCCGCTGGAGCACGGCTCTTCTCCAACCAGACCTGGCCATCGGAACTAGTGAGCGCGGCCTCGAATGGCGGCTTGATTGGCGCAAAGGGAAGCTGTTGGGCTGTGCCTCTTAACTCGGGGGGAAATTTCTGCAGGAATAGCTCCCGGTCATAACGGGTGACTTCGAGCACCCGATCCGGCAGCGCCTGTCCACGGGTCCACTTCCCATCCGGCGCCCGCCAGTCCACTCGGTTGTCATAGACCCGCGCTACCCACACCGAGCCATCGGGCAAGGCACCCCAGCGGTCAACTCCCCCGAACACCCGGCGTTCGAAGCGTCGGCCGGCATCACCAACCACCTCGGCTATGTCCAGCGGGGCAAGTCTCGCGATAGTATCTGCTCGAGTGAGTCCAGGATTCAGCAGCAGAACCGCGCTGGAGTCGCGGTTTCCGCTGCCATCCGGGCCGGCCAGAGGAGCCTGGTCCAGGTAGAAGTTGCCCCTGGAGTCCCGGGCGCGTGGTAGCGCGCCGCGGACGGAAGTCGAGGTCGGGAAGGACCGGATCAGCCGGCCCTCAGGGGTCCAGACCGTGGTACGGCTCCTCCCCCAATCGCCGATGTACAAACTGTCCTGGGAGACGAAGAGGGTCGAGGGGTTACTCAAGTCCTGGGTTCGCCCACTCCCCAGTGACTTGATCGTCCGCTTCCCAAAGTCTACGATGCCGGCGGTCTCGTTGGGGGCGGCCAGGATCGCCCAGCGGTCTCCCTCGAGCCACGCCGCTCCGGTTACGTCCGAATCCCGGGTTGTGACCGTATCCCCCGAGCTTGAGAGCTCGACCACCGGTGCGGCCTGCCTCGATTCCTGGCAGCCCAGAAGGGGTGTGGCTGAGAGGACCGCGAAGAGACGAAGAGGGTGAATAGGCACCGAGGAAAGGTAATGGGCCCCGCACGGGGTGCGGGGCCATGCCTAGGAACCCTATGGGGCCGGGTGCCGCAGCTTTACTACCTCGCTATCGACCTTCCTCATTCGCAGATTCAGAATCTCCACCCCCACCGAGAAGGCCATGGCAAAGTAGATGTAGCCCCTCGGAATGTGCCGGTCGAAACCATCGGCGATCAGCGCCAGGCCAATGAGCAGGAGGAAGCTGAGGGCCAGCATCTTGACAGTTGGGTGGCGATCGACGAACGCGCTTACCGGTCTGGCAAAGACCATCATGAAACCAACCGCAATGACCACGGCAGCAATCATCACCCCCAGGTCTTCGGCCATTCCCACGGCGGTGACCACGGAATCCAGCGAGAACACAATGTCCAGAATCACGATCTGGATGAGCGTACTTAGCAGTGAGGGCCGCGCCCTGACCGATGTCTCGCCCTCCTCCCCCTCCAGCCGCTCGTGGATCTCCCGGGTGCTCTTGGTGAGCAGGAACAAGCCACCCACGATGAGCACCAGGTCTCGGCCGGAAATCTCCTCTCCGAGAACGGAGAACAGCGGGTCCCTGAGCTTGATGATCAGTGTGAAGGAGAAGAGCAGCCCAACTCGCATGAACATCGCCAAGCCAAGGCCGAGCCGCCGGGCCTTGGCTTGCTGTTCCTGGGGCAGCTTGCCGGCCAGGATCGAGATGAACACCACATTGTCGATGCCGAGAACGATCTCAAGGACGGTCAGCGTGAGGAGGGCAACCCACGCTTCCGGGCTGGTAAGCCAATCCATGGTGTCGGGAGGGGAAAGGGTAAGTGGCTAGCTCCGAGAGTGCTAAGCTAGCATTCCCCCCCCGCGGATCGCCAGCGCTATTGGGCGGGCGGCTCGATCGTCTGATTCACACGGGTAAGCACCTCGCCACGCTCCTTCTCGCACACCGTCGCTGCTTTCTCCTCCATTGGCTCCGGTGCGACCCAGCTGCTGGTGGTGGCGACCTGGGCCCCTTCGGTGTTTCCCTGGACCCGGAGGGCCAGCCGAACCCGACAGGCTCCGGAACTGCCGATCCGCGCGTTCGAGCTTGCGTATCGGGTACCGGTGATGAGTCCTGCGGTCGAATCAACCTTGTCGACGGTAAAGGACTCCGCCTGAACCGCGCGGCGCGCCCGGACGTATGCCGAGTCCCGCGACACGGTCACGGGGACCGTTGCGCTGGTCTCGGGTCCGGCCACAAGGCCGGTGCAGGCGGTGGCGATCGAAAGGGTGCTGAAGACCAGCAAGTCTGAACGTCGCATCCGAGTCTCACGGTTCAAGGTACCGTGAGGTTACCGGCGGATCGTCACGCTTGGGTCACGGTTGCGCGACGATGCGGCATCGGCCGGTCAGGGGCTCCACCAATACGACACCTTCACCAGGAAGATGTTGTCGGCGCTGGCCCCGAGGAGCCGGTCGATCCCCTGGCCGGTCTGAAAGCTTCCGATGGTCTCGCTGTCATACCGATTCTGGGTCCAGACCAGAAACAGGGTGGAGCCGGCCGAATACTCCCACCGCAGCACCGCGTTTCCCCGAAGCGACACCAGCGAAAAGTTGGGATCATCGATCTCCTGGCCGGCCGCCGGGCCGCCGGCGCCGTCGGGATCCACGATTATCCGGTCCGGGTCGGCGGTTAGCGCTGGGTCGGGGTAGGCGTTGAAATCATAGCTCCGTGCTCGCGCCAGCTCCTTGAACCCCGTGTAGTGGCCCGACGACAGCAGCGGCTGGGCATACACCTCGAGGCTCAGCCTCGGCGTGAAGATCCAATTGAGCCGCATGCTGGCCGAGACGGTAGTCTGGTCCAGGTCGGCGAACACGTAACGGTGTCCGAAGGTGTTGGTCGCCGACGCGTCGTCGAAGGTGTCCACGTACTGCGCCGACGTGCCAGTCCGCTCGATCTGGGGCTCCAGTCGTAGGGACAGCCGTGCTCCCGTCTTCCACTCGAGCGCAGCCCTGGCGCTCCAGCTCTGCTCCCAACCCTCCTGATAGTGATTGCCGTGGAGGCCAAAGCCGTAGATCCACCGCTTGTTGGGGTCGGAGTCGAGCTGGAAGTCCCACTCCATACCCGGCTGGTTAACCATGAGCGGGCCGCCGCGGGTACGGCGGTCGCTCAGCGTGCTGGGATTGTAGGCCACGAACCAGCGTCCGGTGGAGAAATTCCGCAGCTCGTACAATCCGGTCAGGAAGAGCCCGGTCCAGGTGACGTCGCCGCCATAGTTGTAACTCCGGAACCCGGCCAGGTTGAGGCGCCAGCTCCGGAACAGGCGCCCAGGCCGGGTCCACTTGTGGCCGAACATCAGGTGCGCGTTGATCTGATCGGCCCTGGACTGGAAGCCCAGGTCGTTCACCTCGAAGCCCGGGTCGACGACACCCACCGCCGAGTTGAACATCCAGTTGCCTTTTTGTTTGTTCAGGGAGAGCCGGCCCGCATAGCCCGACAGCGACGTGGTGCCAGAGTCGAGGCCGAGGTAATCCGCATCGGGCCGCTGGAAGTAGTGGACCGAGCCTTCTCCCAGGGCCTGTATCCGCTCGGCGGTTCCCGTTACTCGGCTCAGTCCGGTCCAGCCGCTGACCACCCAGACGCCATTCTTGTCGAGCGTCGTCCATCCATCGAGGCCCAGGCTTGTAGCGCTGGAGCTCAGTTCGTTCCGCAGCTGGGGCTGCTCGAATGATCGAGCGGTCAACGTTCCAAGAATGCCCAGGCCATGGCGTCCACCGCCGATCTCCTTCTGGGCACGGTAGGCGCCGTAGTAGGTGAGCGGCTCGACCTCCTGCTGCCATTGCTGTGGGCCCAGCGAGAACTGAGCATTCTCCCGGCTGGTGATAGCACTCAGGGTGCCCAGGCTCCACCTTCCGACCTTCCCCGACAGCTTGGACGCGCTCAGGATGTTGGTCCCGCTCGGGACGCTGGAATAGTCGTAATCGTCGGGAAGCTCCCCCTGTGGGGCACGACCGATACGCCGGCTGTAGAGGAAGCTTGGATTGGCCCAATTGAAGCCCCAGTTATCGTTGGCACCTCCATAACCGAAATCGAAAATGCTAGCACCCTCAACGAAGAAAGGGCGCCGCTCCTCGAAGAAGGTTTCGACGTCGCTGAGGTTGACCACCGCGGGATCTACCTCAACCTGACCGAAGTCCGGGTTCAGGGTCGCGTCCAGCGTCAGATTGCTCCCGATGCCCACCTTCAGGTCCCCGCCCATGCCTCCACCGAAGTGGGACCCATCGTTGAAGGGATCGGCCGCCTCATGGCTCAGATATTCCGCCCGGCTCGTGATGTAGGGCAGCACCTCCAGCCGCGCAGGAGGCTTCACCTCCTGGAGCCCCACCAGATCCGCGAACCGCGAGACGAAGCCGCTGCCGTTGCTGGGAGTGCACACCAGATAGGAGCGCTCGTTGCGTCGCGCGATTTCCCGCTTGAAGTTGATGCCCCACAGGTTCGCCTTCTGCCGTTGGAATCGAAGCTGGGAATACGGGATTCTGAGCTCGGCGCTCCATCCCAGTGAATCGCGAGCCACGCTGCCTTGCCACACACCATCCCAGGTGTCGCTGTCCCAGTCGTCGTTGTACAGGGTCCCGTCGTACAGCGTTCCCGCGGCGTTGATCCCGAAAAAGAAGCCGGTGCGGCGGTCGTGATACGAGTCGAGGAATACGATGAAGCGATCGGCGCTCACGATCCGGTCGCGCCGGGCGAGCTGGGCCATCACCGAGTCAGGACTGCGATCGTACATTCGGGCACCCACATAGAGCGCGTCATCATCGAAGAGCACCCGAACCTCGGTTCGCTCGGTAGCCGCCGCGCCCTCGTCCGGCTCGCGCTGAGTAAAGTCCGACACCGGGCTGGCGCCAGACCATCCCGGCTCGGACAGCACTCCGTCCAGGACAATAGGGTTGCTTCCGACGCGAGACGCCTGCACCGCGCGAGCGTCGCCCTGGGGAACTCTCAGGGTGTCGCTCTGGCCACCGGCACTGATGCCGGAAAGTGCGAGAGAGAGTGCGATGGTGATCATCTGGTGGCCTCACGCTGGTGATCGGACGCGAGGCTTAGACCGCCGGATGCTGGAAAAGGTTGCCTGACCTGGAACCAATCCGGCGGATAGCTCTACTCGAGGATTTCTTCGAAAAGATCCAGCGCACGCGGGTCCTCGCTCTGGCCCAGCCAGAAGAGCGCGGTCTTCCTGAGCTCGGGGTCGGGGTTGGCACGGGCGATTCGGATCAGAGCGGGCACGCCCTCCTCATTCGACCGCTGCGACAGCGCGAAGATGGCGTTCTTCCGGACCTCGCGGTCGCCTCGAGCGTCATCCACGATCGAGTCCAGCGCAGCACCCGCTGCCGCCCCGGCTGCCTGGCTGAGCCAGAAAACCGCCTGTGAGCGCGTCTGCCTCGATACTCCGGGCGTTCGGGCAAGTCGTAGGAGCGAAGGCCAGATGACGACGCTATCGGCCAGCACCGACGGGAGAAGCGGATCGCCGCCAACCCGGCTGGCGCCGGTGCGCCCTGCCAGCCCAATGAAGTAGTCGGCGGCCTCCCGAACCCGAACCATTCCCAGGTCGATGCTAAAGCGATCTGGAAGCCACCTCCCTCCGACATAGGTTCGAACCGAGTAGACCCGGTGGTCTCTGACCCGTAAGGCGACCCGAACCAGCTGAGACCCGCAGTCAGCCTGCCACTCATCACTGGCCTGCCGCATGGTGATACCGTCTTGCCAATCGCCGCATGTGCCTGGGCGTGCGGCGAAGCTCAGCCGCACCGTGCCTTCCTCGACCGCCGCGACCCGCTGAGCCAGGGTTTGCGCAGCGAGACATCGGGGCACAACCGAAATGAGCAGCAGTACCAGGAGGTGTCGGCGCATAGTTCCAGCTCAGGGCTGCTCGATGATTTCCTGGAGCACCTGCACCGCCCTGGGGTCTTCCGACTGGCCCACCCAGAAGAGCGCTCGCTTGCGCAGCTCCGGGTTGGGATCGCGTCTGGCGATTTCGATCAGCTTATCCAGCGCCGCGGGCTCATCTCGCTGCGAGTAGACGAAGACGAGCTGTTCGCGCATGGCCTGGTCGGCTACGGTGGAATAGAGACCGGTGAGATCCTCGATCGGTACCCCGGCCTGGCCGGCCCAGAACAACGCCTGCTTCCGCATCTCGATCCCCTGCGCCGGATCGCGGGCGAGCCCAAGCAGCCACTTGCCGTTCTCTGTGCCGCCCATCTGCGAGAGCGAGAAGACCACTTTCTTCTTCATCTCCTCACTCTTGAGCCGGCCGTACAAAGAACGGAGAAAGGCAGCATTCTCCGCCGACTGGTTCTGTCCCAGCCAGAAGATCGCCTTCTCACGAGCCGACTCCGGCACTTCACCCCGCTCGGCGTAGACTCGGAGCGCCTGCTGTGCCTTTGCGCTACCATGCTGCGATAGCGCGAATACCGCTTTGTCCTGAATGTCCGGATCCTTGGAAAAGCGTAGAATCGAATCCAGAGCATTCACTGCCCGATCGGTCCCTACCTGCGAGAGCCAGAAGACCGCTTGGCGCTGCACCTCCGGATCCGGGTCGGTCCGGACCGATTCCAGCAGGATGTCCTCGGTCCCCTCGGCCTGCTGCTGGGCGACGAGGAAAACCGCCTTGCGCCGCAGGCACACCGAGGCGGTGTCGCGCCGCGCCAGGACTTTGCGGAGAACAGGCCGGGCTCGCGCCTCATCCATCTGCAGCAGCGCATTGAGCGCGGCCACCTTCATGTCGTCGTCATCTCCCTTGCAGCTACTGCTCTCCATTCGATGGGAGCGTCCCATACCCGGCGTCGGGGGCGTCGGCGGAGTGGGCGGAGTGGGCGGTGTCGGTGGCGTAGGCGGCGTAGGCGGCGTCGGCGGCCAATCGGTTGCGGACTCGGCAGCAGCGGCCACGGCCGCGGCGGCCTCACTGTCTCCGCGTCGAGCCAGCTCTCCCTGGATCCGGCGCTCCAGCGTGGCCGCATCCCCCTGTGTGGCGGCCTTGGGGAACTGTTTTCGCTGCTGCTTCAGGGCAGCCATGGCGGCCCGGAGATCGCGCTCCCCTCCCGCCCGGTAGAGCGCGAATGCCTGCCAGTAGAGCGCGTCCGCGGCGTAGGCCGACTTTGGGAATCGGACCGGGATCTGGGCAAAGAGGTCGGCAGCCGCCCGATAGTCGCGGCGGTTCAGCGTCTCCCGGGCTCGCCGGTACAAGGAATCGGCCGGATCGTTCTGCAACCAGCCATGGGGCACACTCGAATCGAGCGTGTCAGAGGGAACTCGCGCGTCGGCCATGCCGAGAGCTGCGACCATCGCCATGCCGAACACCAGACCGTACATCACAGGGCTCCTTGGGTTGGGCTCGGGCCCGAAGGCACGGCCGTTCTCAGGCGGGACATCATTCCACCCCGCTCGAGACCTTCAGTAATCAGATTGAGATCGGGCGAGCTGGGCCGGGGTGCGAGCTGAGCGATCTCCGCGAGCACCAGCTCTAAATCCTGGAGTAGAAGACGAGTGCGGGAGTCACTCGCTGCCGGCGAATCGAGCAACAGGCGGTTGGTGGCGAGGAGCTGCCGGGCCGTGGCCGAGGCAAGCTGCTCGTTGCCACCCTCGCGCACCGAAGCGCGAAACAGGGTCAGGAATGCCTCCGACTGCCCCAGATGCTCCGTGGCGGTAATTCGGTAGGCAGCATCAGCCGTGCGCTGCGGCGCCACGGATGCAGCGACGACCGGGGCGGTGGGGGGCACGGATTTGGGTGCCGAGATCCGGCCCAGTCCGATGCCGAGGGCCAGCAGGGCGGCGATGCCGATGGGCCAGCGGAGGAGGCGGACGGATGGACGGCCGGACGGGCGGTCAAACGGAAGGATCGTCGGACTCTTCGGCTCATTGTTCCGTCCGCCTGTCGGACTGTCCGCCTGTCCGCCCTCCGTGTTCTCCGCCTCCGCCTTCCTCGCCTGAATAGCCGCCCACATCTCCTCCTTGGGCGTCACCGGGGGAGTGTTGTAATCGCGAGCCGAGTCTCGCAACTGGTCGTCGAAGCGGTCGTCCAGCATATCGGTCATTCCTTTACGAAATCGGCCAGTGATTCACGCAGCCGGGCGCGGGCGCGAAACAGTTGCGCCTTCGAGGTTCCAGGATGGACCCCCAGGGAGTTTGAAATCTCCTCGTGGGTGTACCCCTCGAC
>DATBSM010000086.1:0-3528 GCA_036559785.1 Gemmatimonadales bacterium | reverse complement strand
GCTGTAGCGGGCATCCGGACGCTGGGGCTCGATGAGCGAGCTGCCCGCTTTCTCGACCTGCCGTTCTATCGGACCGGCAAAGTCCGGAAGGATCCTATCGGCGAAGACGACGTCGCAATCGTGCGGGCGATGCTGGATCAGATTCGCCCCGACCTCGTCTTCGTTGCCGGCGACCTCTCTGATCCGCACGGGACCCACCGGCTCTGCAAGGAAGCGGTTGAGCGGGCGCTGGAGCAGGCCGTTCTCGGCGGGCTGCCGCGGCCTGAAGTCTGGCTCTATCGCGGAGCCTGGCAGGAGTGGCCCGTCACTGAGGCCACCTGGCTGGTGCCGCTCTCACAGGAGGAGCTCCGGCTCAAGATCCAGGCGATCTTCAAGCATCAGTCTCAAAAAGACACGGCCCCGTTTCCGGGGCCGGATGAGCGGGAGTTCTGGCAGCGAGTGGAAGCGCGCAACAAGGGAACGGCAGCGGAGCTCGACCGGCTTGGGCTCGCGGAGTATTTCGCGATGGAAGCCTACGTGGTGGAGCGCAAGGGAGGAGGCCCGGTCTAGGCCCGACCCCGTATCTTTGCCACCCACCACCTCAGGCCCACGAACAGGAAGCGCCAGTCGTGCAGGAACTCGGGCGGCTTCCCCTCCACAGCATGACCGACGAACTGAAAGATCCAGCCGACCACGAAGAGCGCCAGCGCAACCACCCACAACCTGTCCACCCAGATTGCTGCCACGAACAGCGGAACCGAGAGGGCGATGAGTGGAATGCCAAGCGTATGACAGAGCCGGTTGATCGGATGCTGGTGACTCCGTCCGTACTGCGCGATCCATTCGTCCCAGCTCTTTCCGCCTAGCATGAAGCCTCCCGACAAATGTTGAAACGACCGCAACAGCGTTGGCTACTCCAACACCCGATAGACGACCCAGTGCTGGGAGCCGGGCACGATGAACGGAGCCAGTGCATCGGAATGCGCGCGAAACTGGGGCGCACCCATGCTCCCGAGCGCCGCCTCGAAGTCGGCGAGGGAGTCGAAGGAGTACTCATCCACAATGTGAGAAGCCGAGGAACCAACGAGGCCGGCCAGTAGTCGCGCACCCCGCGCCCGCCGGAATTCGGAGCTGGCGAATTTCTCCGCCCCCCAGGCTCGCATGACCCTGACGGCCTCCCCCTGTTTGCCGTAAACGATGTCGAGATGCCATTGGCAGATTAGCATATCACCCTCATCGTGTGGCCGCTCTGAGCGGCACTACGTGGTCAGCTGATGCGCGATGTCCCGGAGCTGGGCGGCATGCCGCGCTTCGTGCTGACCCACGAACAGCACCCACTGGTACAGGTTGAGGGGCCCGACCAGCGGATGGGGCTGCGAGATCCGACCCAGCGCAAGACCGTCGACAGCCTGCAACGCGGAGATCAGTGCCTGACGCGACTCACCCAAAGCCACCATCCCCTCCGCTGCGGTGAGGCGGCCCCGGGGCATCACGGGCTCCGGCGCGTTGATCCTCCGCCTACGGTCCGTCAGGCGGAGCGGGTCCAGCGATTCCATGACCGAGCCAACGCCGTTCTCCGGCTCGAGGCCGGCCGCTCTGGCCTGCTCCAGTGAATTGCTGACCAGTCGGGCGATACCCCGCTCCACCCGGTGCAAGTGCTCCAGCACCTCGGCGGCCGACCAGGTCGCCGCATCGCAACGCCGATCCCGCATCGGCTCGGGGATGAGTGAGAGCGCGTCCAGGAGCGCGACCCGCTGCCGCTGAGCGTAGTCGAGCAGCTCCGCAATTCTGGGATGCATAGGCAGTTTAAGCTAGTGAATCCTTTGCCATCCGCACGCGTACGGGGACAGGGGTAGTCTATTTCACCACACCGAGAGACAGAGGGTCCGTGGTAGCACATAGCTGGATAGGCCTGGCCGGCAGCGCCCTGCTGATCATCTCAGCTCCACGCTTGGCGGCCCAGGACCAGAGGACCGCAATGCTGAATACCGAGCGGGCCACCTCGGAGCTGAGCCGGGACTCGGGCCTTGCGGACGCGGCGCTCAGCCACTTTCATCGCGATGGCATCCTACTGTGGCCCGGAGCGCCGGTCGTGGCCGGGACATCCGACCTGAAGCGGCTCCTGGCGGCGCTGCCGACCGACTCACTGCAGCTGACCTGGCAACCGCTGGGTATCGAGCTCTCCCGCGACTCGAGCCTGAGCGTCACGTGGGGAGTCGCCGTGGCCAGCGCCGGCGGTAGCGCCCCCACGCCCGAGATCGGCAGTTACATCGCGGCATGGCGGAGGGATGGGGCACGCTGGACCATTGCCGCACTGGTCTTCGCCGGGCTGCGCCGGCTGCCGGAGTCAGCGTCGAGCGGCAAAATACCGTTGAGCAGAAAGGCCATCCAGGCGCGAGGGGCCAGCGCCCCCTTCATCGCCGCCGATATTGCCTTCGCGCGGCTCGCGGCAGACAGCGGGGCGCCGGTGGCCTTCGCACGGTGGGCCGCACCCGAAGCGGTAACGTTCGGCGACCGGGGGCTTCTGACCCGGGGCCCCGAGGCCATTGGACGTGCGGTTGACTTCCCTGCGGCGTGGCAGTGGCATCCGGTGGCTGCCGGCGCCGCCCGCAGCGGTGATCTGGGTTGGACCGTGGGCGAAGCAACCATCACGGGCACGAAGGGCGCGTCGCATTCCAAGTACCTCACCATCTGGACTCGCGGCAGCGACGGTGCGGTCCGATTCCTGACCGACGGCGGCAACGGAAGGCCGGTATCACCGTAACGGGCTGGGACGCAGCAGCCACCAAACCAGCCCGGCGAGAGCGACTGTCACGGCTATCACGCCGAGATCCATCATAAAGAACGTCCGGTAAGCATCCGCTCCCGACGGGTCCCGCCCGACCCATGTGTGCCACTCGCGCCACGCATGGATGGCGCTCACGATCCGCCCGCCTATAACAAAGCCTCCGAACAGGACCGCGAGATACCGGGCAACCTGTACTATCGTGCCGGTCGACATCCGTTGTTTCCCCAGGGGTAATCCATATACTCCGATGTATGGCGATCTCCTGGAAACGGGCAGCGATCCTACTCTGGCGGGCCCTCCGTCTCCGCTGTCCCAACTGCGGCGGCGGACCGATCTTCGAATCGTGGCTGCGCATCCGTCCCCGCTGCCCGGTCTGCGAACTGCGGCTGGAGCGGGGTGAGCAGGGATACCAGGTCGGCGCCTACATGTTCAACATCGTTGCGTCCGAATTGGCCTTCGCCCTGATCTTCCTCAGCATCCTGATCGCTACCTGGCCATCGCCTCCGTGGGACCTGCTTCTGTACGGCGGCGCGGCCTTGATGGTCGTTGCCCCGTTTCTCTTCTATCCCTTCGCCAAGACCCTCTTTCTGGCGTTCGACTTGATCTTTCGCCCGCCTATCGAGGAAGACTTCAGGTGATCGCACCTCTTGCGGCTCGGACCGGCTCGACCTCGTAAGTGGTGACCTCCAGCCGATGGCCTGATGGGTCGGAGAAGTACACCGACCAGGCGCCACCGTGGTCCACCACTCGTGCCTGATTCA
>DATBSM010000085.1:0-7214 GCA_036559785.1 Gemmatimonadales bacterium | reverse complement strand
CTGGCCCGTACGTCCTTGAACGCTTGCACGTTCGCCGATCTGGACATGTAGGAAGCATCATATCTCCACATGAACAGGGCACAGCCGGACGGGGCAAGCGCCAGCGACGATTCCCGGATCTGAGACGGGGTCATCTTGCAGTTACCCCCGTAGGTTCCCTTCCCGCCGGTCTTGCCTAGCGGACAATTCTTGACCCGGGTTCCGCCATTGATTGGGTTGATGGCAAATGAGAGCGAGATGCCATTCTTCTTCGCCGCGGCCAGCGCCTGGTTCCGCCAGCTCGTCACCGAGCCGAACCGGGTGACGTACTGCGTCTGAATGAAGTCCACTTTATGGTACCGCTCGTTCGGCCGCCAGTCCCAGCGGATGGACACGCCGGCGGGCAGCGTGGGAAAGATGCTCTTGACATAGGACGCCATCTTGTCGAGCGTGGCCTTGGTGATCACGCCGCCCCAGTCGGGATGGTTCGGCTCATCCAACATGTTGCTCATGAGCACCGTTCCGTCCCTGACCCCGGCCGCTACGGCGGACTTGATCGCGGGGGTCCGGAAGGCATCCATCCGGCGCTTCCACTTGTTGAAATCGAACCTGCGGTTGCTGATGTAGTTGCCGTGACTGCCGCCGGTCATAATGAGCGAGAGCTGGTGGCCCTTCGCCCGCGCGGCACTGATTCGCTTGATGATGCCAGAGGGTGAGTCCGAGTTGATACTGGCGTTGAACGGCTCGTGATTCCTGTTCAGCGTGGTGTACCCCGACCACAGGCCGAATGTTCCGTAGGGAGTGCCGCGGCGGCTCGCCAGCGAGGCCTCGATGCCGGAAACCTCCATGGTCACGGCAGGATCCGACGCCTCGTCGACCGCCAGCGAATCATCGGCGACCGCCAGCGAATCAACGGTGACCGTCAGCGAGTCGGTGGACGCGAGCGGATCGCTCGGCGCCAACGAATCGGTGACCGCGCCATCGAGGTTGGCCGCCAGGGTGCCCTCGGGGGCGAGCTTGTCGTCGCTGTTACAGGCACCGACGAGAATGGCGAGGAGGGCGCAGGAAGCGGCGACTACTCGAAGTCGCGTCGCCCGGCGAACCAGCTCAAAGGTGTGGGTCATAGGTTGGGACTTCCTCTCTCTGTTCAGAACTAAGGAGGTGAACATCTCGCGGCGGGCGAGGGGCCGACGCCGGCAGGGCCGGTACGGCGGCTCATCGCAGTCTCTGACGCGATTGGGGGGCAAGGGAATTATCGACCCCTGCCACGGATGTCTTAACGGGTTTGCTGAACCACGGGGGATGGTCTAACGGGTCGCGATGGAATGATCGCCGGGGTGGCGTCATCTCGTTGTCTTGGCTCGCGCGGCATTAGAATGGTGACGCCGGTCACGAAAGTCAAGGCCCAATACCTATACAGGTCCAAACTTCAGGTAACAGGGGTTTGTCGCCCAATCCCTGATCCTCTAACGATATAGGGCAGTTCAAGGCCAACGTCTGGACGCCACAAACTGGCTGGATACAGTGACTACCTCTAAATCCGACTGGCCATTCCGCATGATCTCAAAGCCCGGCCGCACAGAATCCCGGCCTCAGCATCAGTCCGGCCCCACTGTACTCATCGTCGAGGACGAGGATGCCTTGCGAGCCACCATCCGGCGATTGCTCCACGCGGAGGGTTATACCGTGCTCGAAGCGCAGAATGGGGCCAGGGCCCTCCAACTGCTCGACGCCGACGGCGCCAAGGGGGTGGCCCTAGTCCTCACTGACCTTCGCATGCCGGTGATGGACGGGCGCCAGCTGGCGGCGGCCCTGGCCCGGGTGCGGCCCAACCTGCCGATCGTGTTCATGTCAGGATTCACGGCCCAACTAATGGACATGCGGCTGGTGTCACCCCACGTTGTTTTTCTCGCCAAGCCGTTCAAAAACAATGACTTACTGGATATTGTCAAGCGGCACCTCAAGCCATAACTCTAGGCAGTCTAGATCTCCCAATTTGACATCAGAATTCCCTCCAGCGGTACCCTATGGGGATAGCCTTGTAGCAGCATCCGGAGATCGGTCCAATGGACCCTGTATCCGAGATCGACGAGCCGCAGATAGGCCTCGTCGAACTCGGTCTGGCACCGGATAGCTACACGACTCACCCGCTCCGAGGCCGCGGAGAATTGTACCGCTTGAATCAGATCCTCAAAGGCACCGGGTGTAGCCGTCACGAGCTTTAATACCCGCAGCTCGTCCTTGGGACGGCCAGCCGCGAGCGGAGTGGAGTGCCACAGCGCAAACCCCATGAGAGTATGACCTTCACGCGTCAGGGTGGTGTCACCGATGCCGAGCTCGCGGGTCAAGGCCAGTTCCCGGGTGAAATCGACCCCAGGAAGGACCCGGTCCGTGAGTCGACGGCACTCCTCGAGCCGATTGCTCCAGGCCGAGCCGGCAGCCGAGAGGAGTTCGGCCGACCCGGTTGCGCGGCGAAGGACATCGTGGACCAGCGTCACCGTCAACCGGCCGGGCACGAGGCCCATCCTGCTGTAGAATCCAATGTTATCCACGGTGCGGGGCATGGTCTCCAGACCAATCGTGGTGGCTCCCTGGGTCCGGAGCCAGTCGATCCCGGTTCGCACCATGCTGGATCCCAGCCCCTCGCCCTGCCGGTCGGGCCTCACTGCCAGCGGACCCATCCATCCCTCTGTACCGGAGCGGTGTACCATATTGAACGCCACCAGATGGCCCTCGGCGTCGCGCCACACCATGGAGCCATCCCCAGCATCCTCGAGGGCGTAGCGCCAGACCTGATGGTTCAGCTGGGGGACGCGCACCCCCACCAGCCCATCGCGGCTGTAGCGATCGGTAAACGCCTCTGCGAAGACCCGGTTCAGGCCTTCGATATCCCGGACGGTGGCCCGCTCCGGGCCCCGCAGACTCCGGTCAGGCCGCCACATCCCGGTCTCCCAAAGGCTCGTCCCTCACGGTTGCCACCCCGCTTGCCAGATCGAAGCCCACCCTTACCACGCGGTCGAACCCCTCGCTCAGCGAGTCGATGTGGGTGATGAGGATGACCTGAGGGAAGCGATCGGCCAGGCTTCGAAGCAGGTCGATCACTGCCCTGCGCCGTTCCTCATCGAGCGAGCCGAAGATCTCATCGAAGACCAGGAGCGAGAGCGGCTGTCCGGCCCGGTCCGCAATCATCTGGCTGATGGCTAGTCGGAGCGCGAGGTTGGACACATCCTCCTCACCGCCAGAAATGACGGCCTTGGGATCGCCGTCATCGACCAGCGTGGCTGAATAGTCCTCGTCGAGCTCGAGGTCGGTGTAGCGAGCGTCGGTAAGGTCCCGGAGGAAATGGGAGGCGAGGTCGGAGAGGGTTGGCCGCAACGTCGAGTTCAGCTCTTCGCGCAGATCGGTCAGGGCGCGGTCGAGCTCCTGATGCAGTGCCAACTCCATTGCCGTCTCGGCGGCGGCCCGCTCGCGTTGATTGCGCTCCTCCTGCCGACGCACCACCATTTCGACCGCTTCCGCCGCGGCCTTGCTCTCCGCCCGTCCGCGCACGAGGGCCAGCTCAGCGTCGCGTCGCGAGCGTTCCGCCGCCTGCTCTGTCTCCCGAAAGCTCTTGAAGGCCGTTTCGCTGTATCCCAGGCCGGCCAGGCGCGCCTTGAGATCGACGATACCCAGGGTCACCTCACCGGCCGCGGCCCGCGCGGCCTGAAGCTCTGCGGCGATGACCTCGCTCCTCTCAGCAATGACCCGGAACCGTTCCGCCTGGAGCGCCAGAGGCTCCAGGGCCCGCGCCTCCCGGACCACCGCCTCGTGCCGTGCCTGGTCATAGGACTCGACCAAGCCCTTCAGCGATCCCTCGAGGTCTACCACCCTGAGCTGCAGGCGTTCCTGTTCCTCCCGCAGGGGACCGGCTTCGTGGGCCTGGGCCTGGAGCCGTCCATCCTGGGCGGTGGCCAGGGAGAGCTCGCTCTCGAGCGTCATCCTCCGCTGCTCGACTTCGCTGAGCAGGGCGGGCTCCTGCTGCAGTTGGTCGATTCGCTGCTTGTAATAATTGCCGTTGGAGCGCACCTCTTCGATCTGCCGGTCGAGCAGCTCCAGCACCTTGGCATACTCCACGCCAAGCGGCCGGGCACAGGTGGGACAGACGCCCTCGACGCCCGCTTTCACGATCCGCTGCCGCTGCTCCTTCAAATCCTGATATTGATCGAGGAGCCCCTGTCGCTTCGTCTTGGCATCCTGGGCGTCCCGCACCCACACCGTCCGCTGCTCCTCCGACTGGAGAGTGGCGGCTGTCAGAGCGGCACGTGCGGCATTCACCTGCTCCAGGGCTCCGTCGAGGAGCTCCTTCGACGGCACCCGAGAGAGCCGCTCCTGGATCGAGGTCAGATGCGCCCGAACCTCGTCCAGCTGCGCCTGGTAGCTCTTGCGGGCCGCGAACGCCTCCGCCTGGCGCTCGAGCACCTGCGCCTCCTCGCGGAGCGCGGGTAGCGGACCGAGACGACGACGCACCTCATCCAACCGCTTTTTGGCCGACTCGGCTTCGGTCGCCTCCTGTTCCAGTCGCTTGGCATGCTCGGCGGCAGAGGCCGCTTTCTGATCCGCGAGCTTGAGCTCGGCTTCGAGCGCCATGGCGGCCTCCCGAAGCTGCTGGAGCTTCTCCCACTGAGGACGGATCGTGGTCAGCCGCTTTTCCGCGGCGTCGTTCGCGGCCGCGGCGGCGGTTTCGGCGGCGCGGGCACCGACCATCCGGTCGTCGGCGGCCTTCCTCGCGGCGTCGAGCTCACTGCTATCGGGTAGCCCTGACCTGAGCCCTTCGAGGCGGGCCCGGAGCACAGAGCGCTTTTCCTTGAGCCGATCCTGCGCGGTCCTCAGCCGCTCGTATCCCAGCACCCGGGAGAGAAACTGGGCCCGCTCGGGCGCACTCATCGCGGCCATGACCGCGAGCTCTTTCTGCCCGGTGAAGTAGGTGTTGAAGAACTCGTCGCGGGTCATCCCCATGATCCGGGTGACGTGCGCGGTCACACTGCCAATGCTATTCTCGACCGCGTCCGGATCATTGTCCCGGTAGAGTGCGGCCTGATTGAGCGAGCGAACAATGCGATACTCGTGCGGCCCAAGGCTGAAGTCGACTTCCACCTCGACCTTGGCTTTTGGCGGCGCGCCGCGGCGTCGCAGCGTCTCCCGACTCCCCCGTGCCGCGGGCATCCCATACATCGCCCACGCTATCGCCTCGAGCAGCGTCGTCTTCCCCGCCCCGTTAGGACCCACGATCCCGGTGAGCCCCGGACCGAACTCGATCTCGGTGTTCTCGTGCTGGCGGAAATTCACCAGGCGCAACCGGTTGATCCGCATCAGGCGCCCGTCAGATCCCGCTCGACAGTGTCCATGAGATCTCCCCCCAGGCGCACGAAGGCCTCACGGTTCAGCTCGGCCGGCAAAGGTCGACGCTCCAGATAGGAGACCACCAGCTCCGGAAGCGTCTGCCGCCCCGGTGATCCCAGCCCGGTCACCCGGCGCAGCTCGGGACGGCGAAGATCGAGATGGAAATGCAGCGCCTCGGTCTTGAAGGCACGGATCGCCGTGTGGCTCAGCTCGCGCGACACGTGCCGCGGGATATCGAAGACGCGAAGGCGTATGATCTTGTTCGACAGCCCTCCGCGGATGGCCATGAGGCGAAGTGAGATGGCTTCGTCTATGGCCGCTGCCGACATCCCGTCGGCCTTCACCGGTTCCAGATCCAGGACCTGGCTGGCCAGGGGTACCGGATGACGCTCCACCCGGCCGCTCGTCAGATCGGAGAGTAGCCATCCCTTGCCGTGCGAGCCGTGGTCGACCTCATCCCTGGCCTCGCCCCAGATGTTGGGGCCGATGTAGTCCAGGGCCCCGGCATACCAGGCATTCCGGGCGACCTGGTGCTGGGTGTGGTAATGCCCGAGGGCCACGTAAGTCCAATCCTCCAGATGCAGCGCTCCACGATTGACCACGGCTCCGCCATATTCGGCGGCGACGTGGCTGGTTGGATATTCCCCTTCGACCTCGAAGTGGGCCAGGAGCACCTGATGTTTCTGGGTTCCCTCGGGTTCGAGCGCCGGTCTCTCGTCGGTGAGCACACTTCCGTGCGGCACGGCAAAGATGCTGAGATCAAGCTCAGGATACACCAGACGCCGGGCGGCGTCGCTCGCCACATCGACCCCCAGCTCCTCGAAAAGCCGCAGGATCGATCCAGTCTCGACCGAGCGCGGGGTGTCATGGTTCCCTGCGATCAGGACGATCGGGGCATTGGGAAGCGCGTCCCGGAGTCGCTGGAATTGCCGGAAGGCGAACACGATTGCGTAGTTGGTGGGCCGGACCGAGTGAAAGAGATCTCCGGCGACGACGACCGCGTCCGGCTTGGCGGCAATGACACCGTCAATGGCGGTACGGAAGGCGCTGGCGACATCGGCTTCGCGCTGGTTGATGCCGGTCGAGGTCTGCCGGTGGTACTGCCGGATGCCGAGGTGGGGGTCTGCTATGTGGGCCAGTTTCACGGGTGGAGAATGGACCTAAAAGCAGTAAAGAGCAAGAAGTTAAGAGGCGTAGGGATCGTCCACACGCTTGAGAGCGGGAATCCCGCGTCGGGGGGCCGCAACCTCTGCATTTACCCGGCGACCGAGGCACGCGTTGAAGAACGCATACGCATCATCGGGGCGCTCGCGGCGCGTGGCGGACAACGCGCGGCGGACATCCGTCTCCCGGCGGCCTTCGATCAAGGCGTGGACGGCGTCAGCGGACACCCGACGATCCAGCCGGCGCATCTGGCGCGCCACGGCGTCGGCGAAAGGAAGCTCGACGGCGGGCGGGAATCGCTCGATACCTTCTCGACCATTGAGGACACTGGGCCGGGGGAATTTCACGAAGATGGGCTGGGTAAAGTGGGGATGCCGAACCATCAGCTCGCCCTTGGGGAGGGTGGCCAGCTTGATCTTGGTGGACGGCGAGATCGTGCCGTACGCCGGCATGGCAAGCTCATCCATATCCATGCGCCCGTAGACGCCGGTGCCGGCATTGCCGACCACACGCCGCTGAACCTGGGAGCGGAACTGCTGGGCCGAGAACAATACCAGGCCGAGATAGCGGCCGCGCTCCGAGAGGTCGAGCAGCATCTTTCGAACGTAGGTGTCCGGCCCGTCGGCCGGCGCATACTTGTTGAGCTCATCCACGAAGACCACCACGTGGTCCACACCCAGATCGCGGCGCTC
>DATBSM010000084.1:0-15183 GCA_036559785.1 Gemmatimonadales bacterium | reverse complement strand
GTTCAGTGGAGCCCTGGCGGTCCAGGTGTTGGTACCGGGGTTGTAGGCAAAAACGATCCTGTGCCCGCTGGGGCCAGTGCCGCCTATCACGTAGAGCCTGCTGCCCAGGACAGTCCCGGCAACCGAGCCTCGAGCCTGGGGGAGAGGGGCGCGTGCGGTCCACTTGTTCGTCACGGGGTCATACACATCGAGCCTGGTGCCATTGACGCCGCCCGCCACATAGAATTTGCCGGCGATAACACCTCCCGCACCGCCACGGTGGGAGCGGGGAGCCGGGGCCAGGGTGGTCCAGGCATTCGTTCCCGGGTCGTAACGGTACAGGCTTCGGCAGACGACCAGTCCTTCTGGAGCGAGACACGCGCCTGCGAGAACGTACAGCTTGCCGTCGATAACTCCTGAAACGCCCTCGGCGGTGGCCCGCGGCATGTCGCGCTTCCTAATCAGGAGGTCGCGCGCCGGATCGTAGGCGTAGACGCTCGCTCGAATCCTGGTCTCATCGAGGGGCGGCCCGAACTCAAACTCATAACCACCTGAGATGTACAGCTTGTTGCCGAGCTTGCCGACTCCATTTGCATACGAGAGTGAGAATCCTGACCTCTTGGTTCCCCACGTATTTGCAGCCAAGTCATAGGTATTGATCTGACTCCAGTACCGATCGTAGTCGGTGGTGAGCCCACCAAAGGCGTATAGAATGGGCTGCCCAGCAGCGTTGTTAAATACTCCCGCACTAAGTCCATGCCGCCCGAATGAGGGCGTATCCCTGGGTGGGGAATCATCAGGGAGGGGGGCCATCAGAGTCCAAGTGTTACGGGCAAAGGTCAGCGACGCCAACTCAGAAGATTGATCTCCTGCCAATTCGGGCTGGGTCGGAGTCGTGGCTTCCTTGCACGCGATCAGGGCAGGCAGACTAAACCTGAGCCCCAGCTTGAATAGCGCACGGCGAGCCATGTAACCTCTCCTCCAGTTCGATGACATCAGGTCGGTCCCACAACCGCGACTGGCCTCAGGCGGGTTGCGGTCGTGCCGTCCCCGAGGGCTCCCGCCAAGTTAAGGCCCCAACAATAACCGAGTCCGGCAGCGGTTTTGCCACAGCTGTGAAGGCCACCAACAGAGGCGCTTACCTGAGCGAAGGTGAGGCCGCCCGCCACTGCCACAGGTCTATTGCGTTGTATGGTTGTCCCGTCGCCAAGCTGGCCACGCGAATTGTCGCCCCAGCAGTAGGCCCGGTCATTACTTTCGCCACAAGTGTGGACGGTCCCCGCACTCACGCGATCGAAGCCAAGGCCCCCAGCCACTGCCCGCGGCCTGAAACTCCGGCTGATAGTAGTGCCATCGCCAAGCTCGCCGAAGAAGTTGTCGCCCCAGCAGAAGGCTCGACGGCCGGTGGTCACCGCGCAGGTTTGTACTCTTCCTGCGTCTACCTGGCGGAACAACCGGCCGCCCGCAACCAGGGCAGGGCGGGAACGCATCAGGACCGTCGTTCCATCGCCGAGTTGGCCAAAGCGGTTGTCGCCCCAGCAGTAGGTTTGATATGTGGGAGTTACCGCGCAGGCATGCCCCCCGCCCACACTGACCTGACGAAAGACGCGACCGCCAAGGACCCTGACGGGCCTCGGGCGGTTGGTCTTTGTGCCGTCGCCCAGCTGGCCGTGGCGGTTGTCGCCCCAACAGTACGCCCTCCGGTCCGGCTCAGTCAGGCCGCAGGAGTAGTCCTCGCCCCTGTCCAGTTGGCGGAACCGGAGCCCGCCGAGGACCGGGACCGGCGTCGTCCGATAGGTTGTGGTGCCGTCGCCCAGCTGACCGGATGCGTTGTTCCCCCAGCAATAGGCCCGGCCGTCTGTGGCCAAGCCACAGGTGCCGTTGTCGCCGGCGCCTATGGTGCGGAAGCGAAGCCCGCCCAGCACCGCGCCCGGTGTCAGGCGGTCTTCCTCATAGCCCCGACCGAGCTGCCCGCTCCCTGCGGCCCCCCAGCAGTAAGCCTGGCCGTCGGCGCCCACGGCGCAGGTATGGAAGCTACCCGAGCTGACTTGGTAGAAGGCTAGGGCCGGGCCAGCCGCGGTGGTGATCGCCAGTTTCGGATCGGCAAGCGTGCCCGGCTCCGCTGGCTGAGTGATGTCGTTGCCTCGACAGGAAACTCCGGCGAGCACTGCGCCGACTATCCAGAAGCCGAGGCTCGCCCCGCGTACCGCAACCCTATGCGATGACTGACTCACGCTGCCCTCCTCCCGTGTAAGGCCACTCCGTTCGCTTGACTACCGTTGCGAGGCTAGCAGCGGCTGGTCAAGCGCGAGTCAAGCGCGGGCCTGGGCTGTTCCCCAAACAGAACACCGAGTCACCGGGTCAGCGGCTCAGCGGTCTTAGGGTGGACGGTCAACCAAGGATTGGGCAGTGTCCTCCCGAAGGCTATCCCGGAGCTTATCTTCTACGTTAGCCAAATCACAATTGAGGTCGCGCGATCCCGATGCCATCGGTATTGGAGCGTTTGCGGAAGGGTCTGCCACCCACCTTCACCGTCGAGCGGGAGCTCGCCAGTGGGGGTATGGGAGTGGTGTTCCTTGGCCGCGACGAATCCCTGGATCGTCGCGTGGCCATCAAGATCCTGCGTCCGGAGCTTTCGACCGCGATAGCGGTTGAGCGGTTCGTCCGGGAAGCCCAGTACCTCGCCAACCTCAATCATCCAAACATCGTTCCGGTTCACCTCTCGGGCCATGCCGACGGCCTTGCCTACTACGTCATGGATTTCGTGGATGGAGAGACCTTGGCTGCTCGTCTGGCCCGGGGACCACTCGCACTGCCAGAAGTCTTGGCGCTCGCCAGCGGCTTGCTTGGCGCACTGGCGGCCGCTCATCGGAAGGGCATCATCCACCGCGATGTAAAACCGGCGAACATCTTTCTTGTTGACGGACGGGCACTGCTGGGTGACTTCGGCATCGCCCGGGGCTCGGACGAAGCGATTGAAGCCATCACCACGCCGGGCCAGGTTATTGGAACACTCGTGTACATGGCTCCGGAGCAGCTGAGTGGGTCTCCAGTCACTCCGCAGACCGACTTGTACGCCGTGGGTCTCGTGCTCTACCAGGCCTGCACGGGGCGCCGCTGGGATTTGCTCGTTGATCCAGAAGATGGAGACTGGACCGGTGTCCCGTCGACCCTCTGCGAGGTACTCCAAACCGCTCTCCAGCCGGTGCCGAACAATCGCTGGAATTCGGCGCAGAGCTTTGCCCGGGCCATCACCAGTCGCACGCCTTGGCTCCGGCTGGCTCGTCGCTCGTCGCTTATTCCGCTCGCCGCGCTCCTGCTGTATTGGGGCTACTGGCGATGGCCCGCAGATAAGACGGTAGCCGGCCGCGTGGCGGTCTACCCCTTCGAGGTAGCCGGATTCCCTGATACCACATTAGGGATCCAGTTAGCCCGACTCACCGCGAGCTACCTCGAGGCCCTGCCGGGGGTCACGGTCGCACCGGTTCGCAAGACATTCAGCGATTGGAGGGCATCCTCTTTGCCGCCTGGGAAGCGTCTGGTGGCATTGACCAAGAATCAGCGGGGATTGGAATATGGTGTGTGGGCAGTGGCTCGCCCGGGCCAGGGAGGTGTCGAGGTTCAGCTTCAGGTTGTGAATGCACGCGGCGAGCCGGTGCTCCGGGCCGTGGTGCTGGGGGACCCCACAGATCGTATAGGCCTCGGTGACTCCCTGGCACTTCAGATCGTGCGAAAGGTTTTTCCCCACTCCGAGCCCCTGTACCGGAGTGCGGGAGCCTTTGCCGGTGTGAGCGCGCCGGCCATTCACAGCTTCCTCTTCGGCGAGGATGCGTCCGAGCGGGGCGCCTGGCTGACCGCTGAGCGGCATTATCTCAGTGCCCTGGCGACCGACTCGACGTTCGTCCTCGCCGCCTGGCGCCTGGCGAATGCTCGGCGCTGGATGCCGCTGCGCTCGGCCCCGCCGCTGCCTCCCGGCTTCCATGATCTGTATCGAGCGAATAGCAGCGGGTTGGGCCCGGTCGACCGGCTATTGATCGATGCGCAGTTCGCCCCCAGTGGGAACCAGAGATTTGCCCTGTACGAACAGGCGATGCGCCAGGCCCCCCTGGATGCCTATCCGGCGCTCTACTACGGAGACGAGCTGTTTCACCGGGGTCCTCTCGCGGGACGGCCGCGCGACGACGCGATCAGGATGCTCCAGCGTGCGGTGCATCTGGACTCCTCTCTGGCGCCTGCACACGAGCACCTCGCCTGGGCGCTCATTCATGCCGGGCGTCGGGAACAGGCCCGCCAGAGCCTGGATGCCTTGCGGCGTGTCAGCGGGAGCCCTGAGGAATCCGAGATTTTCCTGCCGGCCCTGCTCGAGATCGCATTTGCCATGCGCTTTGGGCCCGAGGCGGGAGCGAAGCCCGAAGCGCTGCTCGGGTCATCCTCGGTGCTCGGGCTTGCCGCCCGCGGCGCTCTCTCCTTCGACATGCCCTTGGTTCAGGCTCGCCTGGGAGCGCAGCTTGCCGCGCTGCCGAGGGCGCCACCCGTCATGCACGGAAGCGGAGAAGTTGCTCAGGGGGTGGCACTCATGGCCCTCGGTCGTCCTGCGGCTGCGCTGCCGCATTTCGACGCGGCTGCGAGATTGCTCCCAAACCACTCGGAGGCGCTGCTCCAGGCGGCGGAGTGGAGAGTTGTGACGAACGCGGTGGGATTACCCGGCATCTCGGCCCACGAGGTCGAGCGGGGACGCCGCGACCTGCGCCTGATGTCGGATGACAGCGCGTTGGGACGTCGCGTCGCGTGGGTGCTCGCGTTGGATGCGCTGGGGCGGGGAGATACATCCGCGGCAAGCCCCTGGGTCCAGCGGGTGCTGTCAGGGTCAGACTCGATCGGTCCGCTGGCGCTGCACCTGCGCGCTCTACAGCGGTCGAATGCCGGACGGTTCCAAGACGCGGTCGACCTGGCGCAGCCGGCTCTGAAGTATGACTCGGCTGGCGCCGCCGGCGACCCCTTCTTCCGCTCGGTGCTACACCTCCAACTCGGTGAGTGGCACGCCATGGAGGGGCACACGCAGGCGGCCGACTCATCCTGGCTCTGGTACGAAAACCTCGACGCCGTGGGTTGGCCCAGTACCGTTGCCCAGGCGTGCGAGATCGACTGGGCCCTTGCCACCTACGTGCGCTGGCGCCGCGCCCGCATGGCAGCATCGACGGGCTCCCGGTCTGGGGCCTGCCGTGGCATGACCTACGTCGAGACGCGCTGGTCTGGTGCGGAGTCTGCCTACGCCCCTCTGCTAAAGGAAGTGCGGGAGTTCCTTCAGCAGTGCTCCCGATGAGCCCCAACGATTTTCTCGACCAGGTGCGAACATCGCTCCAGCCTCGGTATGAGATCGAGCGCGAGCTGAGCAGCGGAACCCTTGGCGCGGTGTTCCTGGCCAACGATCTGTCGCTAAAGCGGCGGGTCGCTATCAAGGTGCTGTATCCCGATCTGGCCACCGATTCCATCTGCCGCCGCTTCATCCGTGAAGCCCGCATCCTTGCCAGCCTGAATCATCCGAACGTGGTCGCCATACATGAAACCGGCGAGGCCCGCGGGCTCCGCTACTATGTCCGGGACTTTCTTGAGGGGGAGCCTCTCTCGGACCGGCTCGCTCGAGGCCCGCTCTCCGCGGCGGAGTCGGCTCACCTAGGTCGTGACCTTCTAGGCGCACTCGAGGCCTCCCACAGCGCGGGTGTTATCCATCGAAATCTCCGGCCGGACACCGTCTTTTGTCTGGACGACCGCTATATGCTCACGGATTTCGAGATTGCGAGAAGTGTCGCGAGCGCAACGGACCGAGCCACGACTGAACCGCGGCTGGAAAACGCCGGCTACGCGGCGCCTGAGCAGCTGGCCGGCAGAGAGGCAACTGCGCAAACTGATCTGTATGCATTGGGGATGATCCTGTATGAGGCGCTCACCGGCCGGACGTGGCCCAGTGGAACTCCGCTCGCTCTGGCGAGCTGGGCCCACGTGCCCCGCTGGTTTCGCGCCCCTCTGCGCGGGGCTCTCGCACCACCCCCGGGCGAACGCTGGCCGGACGCGACCGCCTTCCGGGATGCCCTAAACGCCGCGGATCCCCGGAGCAAGAGCAGACGTGCGTGGGCGTACGCGGGGCTGGCTGTCCTCGCCGCAATTCTCTTCGCCGCAACACGGGAGCAAGCTAATCCAACCTGGCCCGGTTCTCCCCGCCAGATGGCGATACTTCCCTTCGAATCCGAGGGGAGCGCGTTAGGAACATCGATAGGGTCCGGACTCTCCGATCTGGTTCAACTGAACCTCGATAATCTGCCGGGACTTTCCCTCACACCAGCTCATCAGGTACAGCGCTGGTGGGACGGACACGGCGGTACTCTCATCGGGGTCGAGAAGGGGAGCGCAGCTCGCGACTTACGCGTCCAGTGGCTCGCACACGGGATGCTGGAGCAACGAGACAACAGCCTGCGCGTTCGGCTCACGATCTACGATTCAACCGGAACGAAGACGCCGCTTCCCGAGGTGCGTGCTCGGGCCTCAGATCTGAGTGCCCTCGCCGACACGCTGGCGGTCACCCTGGTCCGAGCCATCGCGCCACACTTGGCCCAATCATACCGGCTGGTCGGGGAGGTTGGTGCGGTGAGCACTGGCAGTCTCTGGGAATTCCTCAGGGGAGAGGCTGCCTTTCAACGCGACGCCTTGTCACTCGCCGAGCGACACTTCGAGCGCGCGCTGGAGCTCGATTCCACCTTTGCGCTGGCAGCGTGGCGGCTGGCCAACGTGAAGCGCTGGCGCCGGCTGCCCTATGATGACGATCTACGGAAACTCTACCATGCCCGTGGTGCCCGGCTCCGTCCGCTCGACCGGGGGCTGATCGCGGCACTCGCCGAGCCGAGCATCCGGGTCCGGCTCGACAGGTTGGACAGCGTCATCGCCCTATTCCCGGACGACGCCTATGCCCGTCTCCTCCTCGCGGAAGAGCTCTTTCATCGTGGGCCGCTGGTCGGGCGAAGTCTCGACGATGGCGTTCAGGCCATGGCAGACGCCATTGCCCGTGATTCCTCTCTGGCACCGCCCTACGATCATCTCGTGTTCGGAGCGATACGCCAAGGCCGGCGGGAGGACGCGAGATCCGCAATTCAGTACCGTAGACTCGTGGGGGCTGCCCGGTCTTACGCCGACCCCGATATACTCCCGCTCGCAGAGCTGGCGTATGACGAGCGCTTTGTCCCGTGGCGTGCCCGCATCAGACGGTCCTATCTCCGCTGGGTCGCCGACTCGGCGCAACGCGAGGGTGTCCGCCGCGTGTTTCGCACCGGTGTTCCCTGGTCCGACATCCCGGCATCCCAGGTTGCCCTCGCTGACTTTCTGCTCGCGTCGGCTGGACCCGACTCTCTCGAATACGCGAGCCTTCACGAGGGCAAAGCGATCGGACTGATGGCACTCGGCCGTTCCGGTCAGGCCCTGGCGCAGCTTGATTCGGCGGCTGAGATGTGGCCCTCAGCCGCGGCTCGTCTGGAGCAGGCCGAATGGCGCATAGTGCTCCCGGCGCTCGGGCTGCCGATTTCCGGATCCGGCGAATGGCGTGGCCGGCTGATGCAGCTCGCTGGCGACCCTTCGCTCGGGGCGCGGGCAGCATGGGCCCTGGGGCTTGCCGCTTACGCCGCGGGGGACACGGCGGAGGGTCAGCGCTGGCGGACACGGCTCCGCACTGGAGCCATCCAGAACCAGCCATTGGAGCGTTTCCTCGGTGCATTGGCACTCGCGGGCCGAAATAACTGGGCAGCCGCTCTCGCCGTCACTGACTCCCTCGAGGTCTATTTCAATGCTACCGATTCACCGGTTCCATTCGCTCGCGCGGCGTTTCACCTCCAGCGGGGTGCCTGGTTGGCGGCCGCGGGCGACCTACCCGGAGGTGACCGTGAATGGCTCTGGTATGAAGCCGGCGACTTCGAGGGCTGGCCACAGGGCCCCGCGCAGGCCGGCGAACTTGATGGCATGCTGGGCGTGTTCGCCCGGCTCGTCCGTGGAGAAGCACTACTCCATCCGCAGGCCGACGGCTCAGACCGCGCGAGAGGGTGTGCCTACTTGAAGCGGGTCGTGCAGCTCTGGAGTGAATCGGACGCGGCATTTCAGGGACTGGTGCAACGCGCCGACTCCCTGCAACGAACATGTCCACCGTGATCTCCTGCCAGGTTCTCGGTCCGGTCGGATTAACCCTGGACGGAGGGCCGGCCCCAGCCGAGTTGCTGTGGCGGAAGCATCTCGCGCTTCTGGTGTACCTCGCGCGCTCGCGTCGCGGCCGTACCCGCGAACACTTGATCGGCGTGTTGTGGCCGGAGAAGCCCGAGGCCGCGGGGCGGCATTCGCTCAACGAAGCAATCCGCGTGCTCCGCCGGCATCTGGGTGATGTGAGTGTCGACACTAGCGCGGGCCAGGTACGCTTTTCGACGCAGGCAGTACTCCTCGACACAGATCGATTCGAGGAGTTAGCCGCTGCAGGCGAATGGGCGGCCGCTGCCGGTTTGATCGCTGGGGAGTTCATGGAGGGTTTCGCTATTGGCGGGGCGTCGGCGTTCGAGGATTGGCTCTTCGGTGAACGTGCCGCGGTTCGTCAGCGTTCAATGGAGGTTTTCATTCACCACGCCGAGGACCTGCTCAAGCGCGGCAAAGCGGGAGAAGCTTCCAGCATTGCTATGCGTGCGCTTTCACTGGACCCGAGGTCTGAGTCAGCCCTTCGGCTGACGATGCGGAGCCTGGTGCTCGCCGGCAACCGCAGCGGGGCCCTGGAGCGTTACGATGCGTTTCGCACCCGGCTGAAAGAAGAGCTGGAATCTTCGCTCGAGCCGGCAACCGAAGCGCTGGCCGAGCGGGTCCGGCACGAGCGGTCACCTCGTCCAGCTGCGGAGGGGCGGATCATGGACCTGGCGGAGGAGTTGCGCGCTCCGCTCGTTGGTCGCGAGGTGGAGCTGGCACAATTGCTGAATATCGTGCAGGTGGCATGCCGGGAGCGTCAGGCAGCAGCGCTCGTCATTCAGGGAGACAGCGGTCTGGGTAGAACGAGATTGACCGAGGAGCTGCTCGGTCGCCTCCGGCTGGATGGAATACCGGTCGCGTCCATGCGGGCGGTCGAGGCCGATCTGAAAGAGGAATGGAGTGGCGTTTTCGCCCTGGCTCGTGGTGGTCTGCTTCAGGCGCCTGGCGTCGGGGCCGCGCCCGCGGCTGCTCTCTCGCTGTTTGCCGATGCTATTCCTGACTGGGCCGACCGCTTTCCGGGTGCCCGTGGCCACAGTCCCACGGTGTCCCCGGGTCGCTCCTTGAGAGACGTGCTACTGGCAGTGGCCGATGAGCAACCGATCGTGCTCGCCGTGGATGATGCCCAGTGGCTGGACCAGCCCTCCATGCTGGCGCTTTTGGCAGCCCTGCGTGACCTCGCTGCGGCCCCGCTCATACTCCTTCTGTCGACCGACCTCCAGCCCAAGCGCCCCGAGCTCGATCCGCTCCGGGCTCAGCTGGGTCGTGATGTCCGTGGTGCGACGCTTCGCCTGACTCCGCTCGACCTCGGGGCACTTCACAGCCTGGCCAGGCACATGCTACCGCAATTCACAGATGTGGAGATCGAGCGGGTAGTTCGCCGCGTAGCCACAGATTCAGCGGGGATTCCTCTTCTTGCGGTGGAACTGTTCCGCGCGGTGGCACTCGGTCTTGACCTGCGCGGCCTGTCTGGCGCCTGGCCGGAGCCACTAAAGACCCTTGAGCAGACGCTTCCTGGGAAGTTGCCCGATACCATTGGAGCCGCCATTCGGGTGGGGTTCCGCCGGCTCAGCCCGGTAGCGCAGCAAGTCCTCACCGTGGCCGCCGTGCTGGCTGATCGGGTACCGCTCGAACGACTGGCCCACGCTGTCGGGCTCGGAATCCCGGAAGTGGCTGTTGCACTCGACGAGCTGGAGTGGCATCGCTGGCTCGTCTGCGACTCACGCGGTTACACCTTCGTGGCTCGCCTGGTGCGGCAAGTGGTGGCGCGTGACATGTTGACACCCGGACAGCGTAAGCGCATTGAGGCTGCCGCCACATAACCCCCTCTACTTGTAGTGCCAGGTTCTGTCGTTTGACTGTTCCTCCCTCTTGACTCCCGCTTGAGCGCCTGACCCCAGACTTCCAGGCAACGATAGCTGCTCGCGGCTGCCTGCCACGAGCCCACCTGGTCGATGGGGAGGTCTGCCATGCATCGAGGCTATGCTCTCACGGGAAGGATCCTCGTGTCTGTGGTCCTGGGCCTACCGGCAGGGGCCTGCATGAGCTGGAAGGCTCAGCCGGTGTCGCCGGAGGCCGTGGCCGGGCAACCGGACCTGTTTCGGGTCACGCTGGCCAGTGGGACCAAGATCATCGTAGCGAGCCCGACGATTGTCGGCGACAGCCTCATTGGTGCCGCGGCCAGCTCGGACTCCACGCGGAACCTGGAGCGCCTTGCCTATGCGCTTTCGGAGGTGCAGTCGGTGGAGGTGCAGCGGGTGAACGCCGGCAAGACGGCGCTGCTCATCGCGGGCGTGGGGGTCACGGCTGTGGCGGTGATAGCCGCGGCCACCTCGGACGGGCCGCTCGGCAGTAGTGGCAGCTCGAGTGGGGGGGGTGGCACCTATGGGGCCTCCTGCCCGCTGGTCTACAGCTGGGACGGCAGCTCGTGGCGACTCGATTCCGGAACGTTCGGCGGCGCCGTGGCCCCGGCGCTCGCCCGTACCGACGTGGACAATCTCATGTACGCCACAGCCCAGAACGGCCTGCTCCGCCTTCGGGTCGGCAACGAGCTGGCTGAGACCGACTACCTGGATGCGCTGTCGGTCCTGGCGGTGGATCATGCGCCCGGACTCACGGTGGCCCCAGGTGGTGACGGACGGATCTATGCCCTTGGCAAACTCGCGCCCCCGCTCAGTGCGCGGGACGATCGTGGAGGCGACGCGCTACTGAGAGTGCAGGCGCCGGATGGCTGGGGCTGGGAATCGAGCCCATCGAACCGCGACACATCGACGGTCGCCGACATCCGTGACGGCATCGAGCTGGCCTTTCCCAAGCCAGCATCCGCGGACGCACGGCTGGTTGTCGACGGCCACAATACCCCGTGGGCCGCGCACCTGACGCAGGAGTTGATAGCCGCGCATGGTCGGGAGACCCAGGCCTGGTACGATTCTCTCACCGCGTACCCGGCGCTCGCCCGCGGCCTAGCCGAGATGATGACGGGCGAGGCATTTCTCGAAGTCTCGGTATGGGCCGGCGGCAGCTGGCAACGCCAGGGATACATCTGGGAGGCGGGCCCGGAGATCGTAAAACGTCAGGTGCTCCCGCTCGATCTCTCCAAGGTCGAGGGCGACACGGTGCGCGTGCGGCTCGAGTCTGCTCCTTCCTTCTGGCTGATCGATCACGTTGCCCTCGGCGCTTCCCAACGTGACCCGGTCGAAGTGCACGAACTGCAGGCTGCAAGCGCGCTGGATCAAAGCGGAGCCGATATCACGACGCTCATCAACTCCGCTGACCGTCGGTACTACGTAATGGAGAACGGTATCTCCGCCGAGCTCAGCTTCCGCCTACCGGCTCTTCCCGCCGGAAACACTCGGTCGTACCTGGTCCGATCGAGCGGCTGGTACCGCATCCACGCGCTTGAGCTCAAGACTCCGGACGTCGCGCTGCTTCGCAAAGTCGGTGGTGAGCGTTACGGCGCTTCGCGAGTCGCCGTCGGCCGGATGAATGACGCTCTGCGGGCTTTGGCTGCCCGGCCATGACTCCTCGGGCCGTCTGGATCACCGGTATCGGTGCGGTAAGCGCCGCGGGCATTGGCGCTACCGCACTCGGTGACATGCTGGTTGATGCACGCAGCGGTGTCCGCCCACTTCCGGAGCTCGGCTGCGTCCACGGCGGTCGAGCCGGAACCCCGGACCGGCACGCGGCATCACGGCACCTCGACCGGAGCGCACGCCTGTTTCTCGCGGCGGGCGAGGAGGCATGGCTGGACTCGGGACTCGACCAAGGGCGCCTCAACTCGACGCGCTACGCGGTCTTCGAGGGTTCCTCTCTGGGGCCCCTAGCGGATCTTCTCACCGAGCACGAACAGAGACGGCGCAGTCCGGCCGCCGCGCGACCCAGTCGCCTGATACGGTACATGACCGGGGCAGGGGGGGCCGCCTTGGCGCAGCTCCATGACGTGCGCGGTCCGGTGCTGCACCTGTCGGCCGGCAGCGTGTCGGCGGCATGCGCCATTGGCGAGGCATTCCAGAAGATCGCGCTGGGTCTACTGGATGTAGTGGTTGCCGGCGGCGCAGAGTGTCCTCTGCATCCGGAGATCATCGACAGCTTCCGCTCCGCTGGCGTTCTGAGTGAGTCGGACCCGGCGGTTTGTGCGTGTCGCCCATTCGACCGGTGGCGAAACGGTACCGTCCTGGGCGAGGGAGCCGGCGTCATCGTCCTGGAGGCAGCGGAGCATGCAATGGCCCGCCGCCGGCACCCGCGCGCCGTTGTACACGGCTTTGGTATGAGTAGCGAGTCCTACAGCATGACCGCTCCCGATCCGCGAGGCACTGGTGTGTCCGATGCTGCTCGAGAGGCGCTTGGGGCAATGCCACCGAGCCAGATCGGATGGATCAAGACCCACGGTACCGGTACCCGGCTCAACGACGCGGCCGAGTGCCGAGGACTCGCCAGGCTCTACGGCGCGACACTGCCGGGCACTCCGCTCACGTCACTCAAGCCGGCGATCGGGCATTGCCTCGGTGCCAGTGCGGGCGTCGAGCTGGTTGGGACAGTCGAGGCACTCGAGCGTGGACTGGTCCCGCCCACCTTGGGATGCGAGCAACCCGATCCCGACCTCCCGCCCCACAGTGTGGCTACCAAAACGCATCCTGCAAACGGCAGTTCGGTCCTCCTTCTGGCCGAAAGCTTTGGCGGCCGGTGCACCGCGCTGGTTCTCAGCAAACCCTGACCGGAGATCTACCATGCATTCTCTGATTCGAATCGGCCTGACCTCCAGCGCCCTGAGCCTGACACTCCTCACTCTCAGCTGTGATAGCGATTCGCTCGATCCTGCCCCCGACGACTCGGGCTCACCGGCTTTCGGGGCCGGCGCACCTGCTCCGGGATTGCTGGTGCCGGTGGCAGTCCCGGGCGGGTCACTCATGATCTGGCCGTACACGGGGACGGACTTAACCGGCACACCTCAGGATCCAATCAATCTGGTTTTCACCGGCAAGTCGGATCCTCGAGCCATCCGCGCGGCTCTCATGGCACTCGACGGCAACCGGACGGCATTCGGCATGCCACAGGTGTCTCCGTTCAACTGTAAATGGTCCGATGCGATCGGGGACCTCCAGACCGGCTACAACGCACCCCACGAGTGGGTCGGCAGTGCGATTCAGCTCGCATGCGGCGACTACGGCCCGATACGATTTCACGTGCGCCTGTTCGAGGCCGGGACCACGACGACGCTCGGCAATGCTCACTTCGAAGTCCTGATTCCAGGCACGGCAGATCACCAGGTGCTGAGTTGGGAACTGGCCGAGCAGCTGGTGACGGTGGATTTCATAAGGTCGGGACTGCTCGACCCGTCCAATCCGATTGGCAGTACCGGCCTCATCAACGACGCTCCCTTTCGGGAGATTCCGGCTCAGATCTACAACCTGATACCGGCCGACTTGAAGTCCCTCATCGGGGGGCCCGCGGGGAATGTTGGAGTTCCGGTGCCGATCGGAAGCGACGGGCATGCCACCGTGTTCAATGTTACAGCGGATGGCGGTCAACATGCCGCTGGAACCGAGCAAAGCTTCGTGATCCAGTATGGACAAGTCATTCCTCGACCGTTCTGCGCCTCAGGTGCAGAGTACCTGTACGTAGAGGGACCCGTGAGTCTCAGAAAGACGGTGCAGGTTACCAACGGGGGTGATCTTACGACAGAATTCGAAGCTTCCGGACACCTCCGGCTAACGCCGGTGAACCCTGAGACAGGAACGCCAATTGGTCCGACGTATGAGGCAAATGTGAAGGACGAACAGGTAACCCGGTTTGACAAACACGGAGGTATGGTGCGGGGGCTACAGGTCCAGACGGAGCTACCGAGGAATGTCGCCGGACACGGTCAGCGGGTCATTCGCATCAAAGTAGGAGCAACCGGGCCGGACCTCTACAAGCAGGACATCGACTGCACGCCTTGATGGGGTTGGTACGCTGGCAGGCTGTCATTGACCAGAGAAGCGCTTGAGGAACGCATCTGCGGAGGCTCGCCTGGTCACCGCGATCTCGAGGGATGGTGCAGAGCAAGAACTAAGGCCTCGCTGGTAGGCGACGGGAGCGCCACAATGGGACTACTCTCCACAATTCGGACGCTACTCGGACGCGCGGCCGGCGATTCCACAGCCGGTGCACGCCGTCCCACTCAGTCTTCCTTCGTCGACCCGCATCTCCCCACCGAGCGGTGCATCGTCGACAACCGGGTCCTCCTGCTGGGCCTGGATCAACTCTACCGAGAGGCGATGCAACCACACGAGCGTGGCGAACTCCTTTCTTGTGCACGAACGGTTGCCGAGATTCTGAGCATCATGCCAGCTCCGGTGCCCGCGGAAGGATACTACGCCGAGGATCCACACCTCACCGAATACTTCAGCCTCATGCGAGCGCTCCAGGAGACGGCGGAGAACCGCACGGCCGAGGTAGCCGCCCTGCCGGAATTTCGGCGGCTTCTACAGGTGAGCTCGGCACCGTTGTACGGTCGCCCAGTGCATAGGGGGAAGCTCCTGCCTGTGGGCCGTGATGCCCTCTCGGAGGCCCTGCGGGCCACCGTGCCGTGGACCGTGGAGCGCCTGACGACAACTGCTTGCGCCGCAGCGAGGGAAGCCGACGACATCTCCCTCGTTGGTCTCGCTGCCCGTGTCCAGGATTCGGTCGTCCTCGCGGCACTGCGTGAATCGGTGGTCCTCTATGGTGAAATGGTCGTAGGGGCGCTGCCACCGACAAGAGAGTTTCTCTGGCAGGTTGACGATGAACTCGCCAAGGGCGCGCGGCGCTTCGTAGACACTTTCAATGCGTTGTTCGATGACGACCTGCCGGCGCCGATCGGCGACTACGCCGCTGTCTATTGGGCCGCCTGCGAACAGGCGGGGATCCTTGGTCGCTGCGTACGGCTTGGAGAGAGCGATACCCAGCCCGGGCGCTACTATCACTGGG
>DATBSM010000083.1:0-3284 GCA_036559785.1 Gemmatimonadales bacterium | reverse complement strand
CTCGACCCGTATCCCCGCCGTTCCTCCGGCGTCCGGGAGGTCTGGACCGAGGAATTGGGCGACCGCTTTGATAGCCACATCGCTCGTCAGCCGGACCCGTGGGCGGCTCTCGAAGGGGTAGGCCGTAGCGGCCATGGTGAGGCTATCGTCCTGGGCCCGGAGTAACCCGGTGAGGTCCAGCTTCCCCCCGGCCAGCGTGCCTTCCACCCTCCCGGTCGTGATGACCGCGTCATTGACCGTAGAGCGTCTCAGCGTGAGCAGGCCGGTTGCGCCGACGCCTGCCGCCTTCCGGCCCGAGCCCTCGGCACGAAGCGAGCCGGTAAGCTGCGTGTGCAGCCGCTGTTGGGACAGGAGCCGGCCCAGGTCCACCTCTCGAAATTCGACATCTTGCAGGACATAGCTCGGAACCGTGTCGAAGGGCCGGGCGAAACCGGCGAGGGCGACTCGCCCGGCAAGTGCCTCCGCGTCGGCCTTGAACGACACTCGACCTCCCACCAGGTCGGCCTCAAGTCTCCCGCGGGTCAGCCTGTGTTTCCCGATCTGCGAGGGCTCGAGCGAGACGACGCTCGAGAATGTGAGATTGTCGGCACGCCGCCCCCGCGCTTGTCCCCGGGCGGTTCCCGAGATTTCAGTGGGCACGCCAGTGTTGGGAAGCAGCCTGGCCAGGTCGAGCCGCCGGAATCCCAGATTGGTCACGCTGAGGCTGGGTTCAGCATGAAAGGGGTGTGCCACCACCGTTGCATCCAGAACGGCGCCATCGACTCGAGCTTCGCCGGTCAGGTACACCGTCCCACTGTCGATCCTTACGTTGAACCTTCCGTCGCTCACGGTGTGCGAACCGTAGGAGAGATTGGCACTGAGCACGCGGGCCCGGGCATCAGCCACCCTGGGCGACGCACCGCGGCTCTGAAGGGTAAAGCCCGCATTGATCGAGCTGGCGCTGGAGTCGCCCAGCAGGGCGGCGAGGTCGACTCCCTTGATCGATCCGCGCGAGAGCCGGAGCTGGAGCTCCGGGCCCAAGGTGGCGGTGCCGGCAACGGAGACTGTCCCTCCCGCCACGCCAACCACCGTTCGCAGCAGGGCCGCTCCGTCGCGAAGCCGCACTTCCGCCGATCCCGAGTCGAGCAGTCCGACCTGGCTCGAAGCTGGGTGAACGGCAGCCAACAGGCGCAGATCTGCCCGCTTGGGATCGAACCTGCTTCCGGCCAGACTCAGTGTGAGGCTTCGGTCCTCCTTGCCGAGCAAGCGCTCCAACCAGGGCGAGGAAATTCGCTGGACGTACTGCGCTCGTGCCTTGACGTCGTACGACGGCACCGAGTCGAAGGGCCGGGCCCACCCACGCAACCGGACCAAGGCAAAGCCCAGATGGCCTTCCAGGTTGATCCGCGCGCGCCCCTCATCAAACAGTGCCCCAACCACCGCGCGTCGGCGGTCGCCCGAGTGGGAGGCAGAGGCGTGAACCCTGAGGTCGGTCCGCCCCCCGAGGCGGTCCAGACTGGCACCGATGAGGTCGAGCACCACCGTGCCGTCGATCCGGCCAGGCAGTACTGGCGCAGAGAGAAACAAACTGGGATCGACTCCGCGGAAGTCACCGTGAAGGCGAAATTCAACTGGGGAAGTCTTTGGTGGGGTGACCACGCCACGCGCCTGAGCGGTCCCGCCTTCCGGTAGGGTGGCGCCGAGCTGGAACTCCACCCGGCGGGTTGTACCGGTTGCGTCGAGCGTGAGATCGGCCACCCCGTCGCGGTCAAATCTCGAACTCAGAAACCGGAGATCGCGGTAGGCAAGATGGGACCGCACGGACAGCCGGGAAACCTGGAGGCCGCGCTGGGCTAGAGATCCCTCCACCTCGACGGCAGCCGTCAGCGAGTCCTGCTGTCCAGAGAGGGGGCGAACGATGATGCCGGCATCAATCAGGCTGATCCGATCGATGTTGAGCGTCTTCCGGGGGGCGGCACCCCGAGATTTCGTCTTCCGAGGCGGGAGTTTCGGAAGCTCCCACGAGGAGTCCGATCGCTGTTGCACCACGAAGCGGGGCCCGATCAGGCGCAGTTCGTCGATCACGATCCTGTTGGAGAGTATGCTCACCGGATCGTAGCGGATCCGGACGTCGGCTGTGGCCAGCAGAACTTCCCCGGCTCCGCTGGTGAGCCGAAGGCCTCTGAACTCCAGCCAGGAGAAGCCGTTGCCCACCGCCCTCTCGGCCCGGAGACTGGTCCCGACGAACGGCTTGACCTTCTGGAGCGCCAGATTGACCGCCCAGGTGGCGGCACCGAGCCGCAACGCAATCAGCGCGATCGAAGCCAGCACGAGCGCGCCCGCGAGCAGAACGAGCAGGATTCGGAGCGCGATGCGGATCACGGGTGCGCCTCGGCGAGGGCCGGACGGGCGGCTGGAAGATCGGGGCTGAAAAATTGAGGCTATGACCCGCAACAGAGTGGCGGTACTAGACTTTGGACCAGGGTGGTGATCAGCGGGAGGAGGTTCTGATCGCTCCCGGTCCTGCGAGGATCAAGCTGGCCCAGACGGGGCGGTGATCGCTGGCACCTCGAACGTTGGGAACTTTCCCCGCCGCGGCCGAGTCCGAAGAAAGCCCCCTAACGAAGATGTGGTCCCAGGAGAAGATGGTAATCGTCTTGCCGACGTCCTTGGTGGGCCAGGCAAACCCCTTCTGTTCGAGGTACCTCCCAATACTCCAGCTGTTGAAATCACCGGCGATGACCACAGGACCCGATGCGCCCTTCGCGTCGGCCAGGATGGCGGCGGCCTGATTTTCACGGGTGTGGTCGGTAGCCCGGAGCTGGGTCTCCAGATGTACGGCGTACACCTGGACCCGGGTGCCACCCACGTTCACCACCGCTGCGGTGGCGTTGCGCCGCTGCCGCCGGCCGGGGGCTTCGTATGGAAGGATGAGCTTCCAGCTCCGTTCGATTGGCCACCGGCTCAGGATGGCAGGTCCGAAATACCGGTTCCGGGTGGGATGGATCGAGCCCGGAAAATAGACGTAGTTGAGGTGCAGCGCGCGGGCGATCCGCTCGGTTCCACTCTCATCCATCTCCTGAAGCGAGATGATGTCGGCATTCCTGAGAGAATCACTGGCGAGCACCTCGATGGCGGGCCCGATGCGATCGGCCAGCTTGATGTTGAAGCTGACGACGCGCAACCGGCCGGCGGCCACGTTGGCAGCGGGCGCCGGGGAGGGGGCAAAGGCCCCTTCAAACCTCGGGGAGGTGGGGTTCAGCAGGTTGACCGTGGGGGCACAGGAAGTGAGCGCCACCGCCGCG
>DATBSM010000082.1:0-19330 GCA_036559785.1 Gemmatimonadales bacterium | reverse complement strand
CAAGATGCCGGCGGCCGGAGGAGAAGCGATTCAGCTCACCACCGATTCGGCCGGCGCTTACAGCCCTGCCTGGTCACCGGACGGGCACCAGATTGCGTTCCACTCCATACGTACCGGGAATCGCGATCTCTACACGATGGCAGCCGACGGATCCGGGGTAATCCAACGCACCAGCAGCCCGGCGCACGAGCTCGACCCGGCGTGGTCGCCAGACGGACACGAGCTGGTCGGAATGGTCATCCCGGCCGACAAGAAGTCCGGAGCGACTTCGACTTACCTTGCCGCCTCGACGTTTATTCTCGTTCCGCTGGATGGGAGCGCGATGCGGACCATCCCGGTCGCAGGGGATTTCGCGCACTGGTCACCGACCGAGGATCTGATCGCCTTCCACAGTTCGGAGGGCCTGCAGGTAATGTCACCCGCCGGCGCCTCGCGCCTGATCGTGCCTAACACGTCGACGGGCGAAGAGGCCTTCTTCGCTGCGTGGTCGCCCGACGGGAAGACCGTCTACTATGTAGCCAAGGGTCCACTCGGGTCGTCGATCCGGTCGGTACCGGTGACGGGTGGCACTTCCCGACTGCTGGTGAGATTCGACGACCCCACCCGCCAGCATATCCTCTACGGGTTCAGCACCGACGGTCGAACCTTCTACTGCACCATCGGCGCGCAAGAAAGCGACATCTGGGTGGCGCAACTGGAGGCGCGGTGATCCGGAGGGCCCAAAGAAAAAGCCCACCGTTGTCACGGTGGGCATTGCCCCTCCTGGGCTCGAACCAGGACTCTCCTGATCCAGAGGTGCCGCTGTAATCCCTCGAATTCCGGCAACTTGCCGACCTTTACGCGAGTTCGTGTCACCCGCTGCTGGGATTTGCCGGGTTTGGTGCCGGACTTCGCCGGACTTTACTCACTCAAATGTCGGAGCTTGCCGAACTCGACCGGCCTCGGGCTGTGCCGCCGCCGCACTGGCCGGCATACTGGCCGCCTCGCTCCCCTCGCGACGGTGGATTCACGTGGACGATCGATCAGGAAGTGGCCATGGGGCGCCCGAGCGTTATCGAAGCGTCTGCCGACAAACGCGGAGGTCGCACCCTGCGCGTTCGAGTGGCCGGCTCGACAGTCATCGCCGGCGAGGGGAGTATGACCATAGCGCCGGGCTACTAAGCCGACCGCGCGGGCCAATGCCATCAATCTCGCTGGCGACGTGGTGGGCGTGAGCACCACGACCAGCGGGGAAAACCGAGTTGTACGCTGGACCCGTAGCTCGGTCCCGTCGGGAGGAGTCACCCACCTGCAGTCGCCTGGCCACGAGCTGCTCCAAGGCCTTCCCCTATGTGCCACGGTGTGGGTCGAGACCGGTATTAGAACGTGTACCTCGCGCTAAAACGGAGCCTCCACCGCGACCTGTCGGGATCGACCTGCCGGATGAGCGGTGCCAGCACGTTGTAGACGCCCCGCCCGTGCTCTACGTCGTAACCCACCAGCTCGAGCAGGCTCACCTTCCCGAAACTGCCGGTCCCGAAAGTTGCGAAATTGAAACGGGCCAGTCCCCAATCACGATCGAGCAGGTTGAGGAGGTTGAAGACATCCGCCGAGAGCTCGAGCGACTGTCCATGCGCCGTGGGGAGCACCTTTGTGAGCCGGGCATTGAGGGAGGTGACCCACGGCTGTCGACAGCTGTTGCGCTCCAACAGGCGGCCCCGCTGCCGCCGAAGGCAGGGCTCCTGCCGGATGATCCGCTCGAGCGCCGGGTAGTCTGCTGGATTCGCCAGCGTGATGTCACCCGCGTCCATCGGCACGTAAACGGGATCGTTGTCATGCGAGTGATCGAACAGGTTATCGATGCCGTCGCCGTTGGCGTCGCCCAGGACGATGTAGGTGACCGGGTCGCCCGAGAAGCCGGTGTAGAAGAGTCCCAGGTCGAACTTAAGCGGGAGATCGAACGTGCCCATGAGCGCCACCTTGTGTGGCCGGCTGTAGATCGAGGTCCGAACGTTCGGCTGCTCCCACGTGCCGTCGACGGGGCTGGCGGTCAGGTTGTCGTAGGACTGATCCGCCGGCGTACTCTGCCGGTCCCTGGCGTCGGTGTAGGTGTATGCGGCGCTCAGTTCCGTGCCTTGGGGAAAGCGCTTCTGGAGCTGGAGGGCCAGAGACCAGGCGCGGTCGCCGGAGCGATTGAGCATCTCGATCACGGGGCCAAAGGCGGGGTTGCGGCGGACCGGCTCCGAGATCCCGGTCGCGGGATCGATTGACCCGTAAAGCGCCCGGCTGCCTTCCCCGGCCGCCATGCCCTGCGGAGGCACGAGGTTGACGTCCCGCTCCTTGAACTGGCTCACGCCCCTCGCGTACAGGATATCCAGCGTTGCGACCATCCCCCACGGCAGGCGCTGATCAACCCCCAGTGCGAGCTTCAGGCTGCGCGGAAACCGAAAGTCCCGGTCGAAGTACGCGATGACCGGCACCGGCTCTTCGAGCCCCGCGCACTGCGTCGGCTGCCGTGAGGGGTCGAGCGTGAACGTGGGCGTGGCGTCGCCCGAGCACGCTAGTTGGAGTTGCTGGAGCCCCGTGTTGAAGTAGGCCTCCCGAAACCAGATGTAGGCGGGGCGCCCGGCGAAAAGACCGAGCCCGCCGCGGAGAAACGTGCTGCCCCGCCCCGAGGCGTCGTAGCTCAGTCCCACCCGCGGCGACCAGAGCGCGTGGCCGCTCGGCGTGACTGCGGTGTTGATGCCCAGTCCGGCAAGCAGGTCGGGATTCTGCGGCGGGTCGTTCGGCAGGAACGGCACGTCGAGGCGGAGGCCCGCCGTGAGTGTCAGACGCGCGGTCGGCGCCCATTGGTCCTGCAGGTAGAACCCGATCTGACGCACAGGGAAATCGGCCCGCGGGCCCTCGGGAGCGAGCGGGCCCGGCAGGTTCCGCTCGAACCCGGAAGGGTGGCCCTGCGCCAGGGAGTCCAGGCTGTCGAAGAACCACGCCCCCTCGTTCGGCGCGCGGAAGGCGCTCAGCAGGTGCAGCAGCTCGTGGTGCATGCCGAGCGTGAGCCGATGGGCACCCCATTCGAGCCCCAGGTTCTCCGTCAGCTCCAAGATCGATTCCTTCGTCTCGAGACCCCCGCATCCCGCGCTGCCGGCGACCAGGCTACCCGCGTCGGCAACCACCTCCACCCGGGGGAACTCGACCTCCGGCACGCAGCTATTCCACTCGCGGACGCGCGCTAGCAGCAGCTCGTTGGTCCAGTTGCGCCCGAACGCCGTGGTCCAGTTGAGCCGGGTGGCGTTGACGGTGAGCGGGATATGCAGCGCGTTCGACGAGAATCCGATGAATCCGTAGTCGTGACCTCCTTCGAACCGCTGGTCGGCGTGGAACCAGTTGTGCGAGACCTCCAGCCGGCTGTTCACGCCGAGCTGCGCGGTCACCTTAGCGAACAGGCTGCCGCTCGGCAGACGGTGCGCCCTGGTCTCGAAGTCGCCCGGATCGGTGCCGTAGGTGTTCCGCAGGATGTCGCTGAAGCGGATGGCGCTGCCGTAGCGGATCCCGATGCCCGCCGAGTCTGCGCCGCCGGTGGTGTCGGCGCGGGGCGCGCGAATCGACTGGGGCGTGCTCTGACGGCGGAATCCCGCGTCGAGGAAGAAGGCCAGCCGATCATACACGATCGGCCCACCCACGCTCACGCCGGCCTCGCTCTGGCTGAAATCGGGGGCGCGAGCGCCGCTCGCGTCGCGCCCGGTCAGGCTCTGGTTCTCGAAGTAGGTATACGCGGTGCCCCTGAAGGTGTTCGAGCCCGACTTGGTGACTGCGTTGACCAGTCCGCCGGCGAAGCCGCCGAAGCGGACGTCGAACGGTGCGGTCACGACCTGGACTTCCTCGAGGCTCTCGACCGTGGGGATCGTCAGATCGGGGAACCCCGCGATGGTGCCGTTCCCCGTCTCGCTCGTGTTGAAGAGGTCGTTGTTGGTGCTGCCGTCGACCTGCAGCCCGTTCAGTCGATCGGGCTGGCCGGCGAAGGAGAGTGCGAAGCTCCCGTAGTTCACCTGCGGGGCGAGCCTGGCCAGGTCGGTGTAGTCGCGATGCGACGGCAGTCGCAGCATCGTGGAGTCGGAGACGATCTGGGCCGGCCCGGTGCGCCCAGAGTTGATGAGAGGATCGACCGCCGCCTGGACCGTCAGCTCCGCCAGCTCCACGGCCAAATGACGAAGGCTGAAGCCGGTGGTGTGTCGCTCCCCGAGCGAGAGGAAGATGCCGTCCTGGGTCGCCGGGGCGAAACCGATGGCGAGGACTTCGACGCGATACGGCCCGCCGACCGAGAGGTGCTCCACGAAGAACCGGCCATTGGTGCCCGTGGCCGTCTGCCAGCGCTCGCCGGTCGAGGAGTTGGTGACGAGCACGTTCGCGTCCTGAACGGCGTCGCCAGCCGTGCTCACAACCGTGCCCTGGATGGCCGCGCCGGTGACGCCCTGCGCGGCGAGCGTCGCGGAGCCCCAGAGTACGAGGCCTAGCCACATCGTCGTGCCGATGCGTCGTGTTCCTGACATGTGATTGCTCCGCTGAGATGCCCGATCTCAACGCCGCGGCACAGACCGCAACGCCTACCCGCCCGCCACCAAATGCTCGAAGTGAGGATTGCCCCGAGGCGGCCCGAACGTCGGATCGATCCGGAGCCAGCTGCAGGGCTTCCCATCCATGGACACGGAACACGTGGGCGAAAAGGCTCAGCCGGCATCCCGCCATTGGTGGCCGTGGCACAGAGACGACGGCACGAGGCCCCCTGTCAGTCCTTCGGGCGGATCCAGTCCTGGAACGCCGGGTCGTCGCGCAGGGGAGCCAGGTCCGGGTCCTGGTGGGCCTCGCGCCATTTGCTGAACCCCATCTGCGCGGCTTGCCGCAGCAGCCTTATTGCGCGCGCTCGCTCGCCCAGAAGTCCGGCGATGCGTGCGCGTGCGAATAGCACCCCGCATTCGCCAGGGGCACCCTTATTCCCCTGGCGAGCGATCGCCGTGAGCAACCGCTCGATCCGTTCGGCTTCCGCGCGATCGCCACGGCGCGCCGCGAGATCCCCCAGTGTGGCCCAGGCTTCGAAATCGTTCGAATCGGGAGCGGTGACGGAGCGATAGATCGCGAGCGCCTCATCCCAGCGTCCGGCCTCGTTGAGCATGTAGGCCAGCCCCCGGCGCGCTTGGGGCGAGGCTTGCTCGGCGGGCGACTGCGCCTTAAGCCAGGTGATCGCGCGGTCAAAAGCCTGCTGGGCCGCCGCTGCGTGCCCGTGGGCGGCGAGCTCCAGAGCCGTGAGCTCCAACTGGTGGACCAAGGCCTCCTGGTCGTCGGCGAGCTGCCGGACCATCAGGTCCATGACCGTCGCGACGTCGGCCACACGTCCGAGCCCGGCGAGCGAGGCAGCCTCTTCAACCAGAAAAAGGATTCGTAGATCGCCGTTCGTGTTCACCGAGGTGCGATGCATTCGTGCGACGAACGCGAGTGCTCTGTCGTACTCGCCCAGACGATGATACGCGTCCAGGAGCACGGGCAGGTTGAGTTCCGGATCCCGGGCGTGACTCTCATCGAGCGGGGCCAGGATGTCGATGACTTCACGCGGGCGATTGGAGTGGAGAAGGAGCATCGCCGTCCAGCCGGCCATCCGGTCGTTGCTCGGATAGTTCCCCGAGCCACCTCTCGCCCTGTCCAACGCGTTCGGCAGATCTCCGTGACAGACAAACGTGGCGATGCTGATCTGGGTGCCGTCTTCGGCAGGCAATCGTTCGAGGCGCAGCTGGAGCCCGGCGGCGATGGAGTCCACCAGCGCGCAGTTGCTCCACATGAATCTGAACGCCAGCTGTGCGAGAGGCAGGGTGAAATTAGAGTCGATCGCGACCGCGCGGCGCATGTGCGCGACCCCCGGCGCCTCGCAGGCCGCGTCGCCGTTCCAACAATGGAGCAGCACGTCCACACCCGCCTTGAAGGCCTCGTACGCCTCGTATGTCTCCGGCAAGCTTGTCTCGCCAGCTCGACGCGACTGGTCCGAAAAATCCCAATCCAGCAACGAGCTCACGGCCGCCATGACCCTCGTGCGCACGCCGGAGAGCGCCGCGAGCCGGGCCTCGACGGGCGCCCTCACCGGCCCGATCAGCCGGAGCGCTCGGCCGGTACGAGTGTCGAGCACCTCGGCCTGGAATTGAAGGCTGTCGCCTGGCGCGCGGTCATAGGAACCGAGGACGATAGTCCCCGAGCCCGCGTCTCTGGCCAGCGCACGGGCGGCCGTGGGAGTGAGTCTCCGACCCATGCCTCCTTCGGCTCGCGAGCGGGCATCCACCACTTCACCCACGTCACGTGCGGACTTGAGGCCGCGGGCGACGTAGTCCCCGGCCACATCGCCCAGGGCATCGAGGGTCGAATCGCCGGTGCGGTTCTGAAATGGCAGCACGATCACCCGCGTCGGATCCAGCGGCGCAGGCTTTCGCGCCAGGGCGACGGCGAGACCAGCGACGGCAAGCGCCGCGGCGACGGCGGCGAGTAGCCGGCGCCGGCGCCGACCCGCGACGCGTCGCGCCTCCAGCACGGTGGTCCGTGCATCGTCCCCCGAGCCAGAGGGGGCGCCCGAAGCCGCCGCGAGCGCCTCGCCGAACGCCCCCGCGGTGGAAAAGCGGTCTGCCGGGACCTTGGCCAGCGCCTGGGTCACCGCCTGCCCGAGAGCTCGTGGGACCGTGGGTCGCAGGGTCCGGAGCGACGGGACCGGATCCATGGCGTGCCGCGCCAGGATCGCCTGCGGCGTCGGGCCGAGAAACGGGGGCTGCCCGCCGAGCATCTCGTACAGCACGCAGCCGAGAGCGTAGATGTCGCTCCTACCATCGAGCCGACTGGACCCCGCAGACTGCTCCGGGCTCATGTAGGCCGGGGTGCCTATCGCGAGTCCGGTCTCTGTCAGGTGGTCGCCGGCAGCGACGTCGAGCGCGCGGGCGATGCCGAAGTCCGCCAGCACCGCCTGGCCGTCGGCGAGCAGGATGTTCTCCGGCTTGATGTCGCGATGAATCACGCCCTGCTGATGGGCATGCTCGAGGGCGCCCGCGACCTGGCGGGCGATGCCCAAGGCCTCATCGATCGGCAGCTGCAGCTCCTCCCGCAGCCGCTCCCGCAGTGACCGTCCCGCGACATAAGGCATGACATAGAAGAGCACCGGCCGGCCCAGGTCGAGCGCTCCTGAATCGTGGAGCGGAAGGATATGGGGGTGACTGAGGCGGGCCGCGATGCCGATCTCGCGCAGGAAGCGCTCGGCGCCGAGCACCGCGCCGAGGTCGGGGTGGAGCACCTTGATCGCCACCTGACGGTGATGCCTGACGTCGTCGGCCAGAAAGACCGTGGCCATCCCGCCGCGGCCGAGCTCGCGCTCGATCGCATAGCGGCCAGCCAGCTCGGCCCTCAGTGCCGTTTCCAGGTCCGACATCAGGGGCGCGGGCACCCCCGGCGGCTCCAAGAAGCCGGTCGCCCCGTGGTCGCCCGCGAGCAGCGACTCAACCTCATGCCGGAGTGCCACATCCGGCCCGCAGGCCCGCTCGAGGAACGTCGCCCGCTCGCCCGGCTCCCGGGCGCGCGCGGCCAGGAACATGGCCTCGACTTCACGCCAGCGGTCGGGCGTGAGCCGAGTTCCAGGCTGATCCGGGCTCATGCCCTCGGTCACTCTATTCGACGCTCAGCTCACGCCGGAGCCAGGCCCGCGCGGTGGTCCACTCGCGCTTGACCGTCGCCGGTGAGACGCCCAGCACGGCCGCGGCTTCGTCGATCCCGAGTCCCCCGAAATAGCGCAGTTCCACGAGCTTGCTCTTCCGCACGTCCAGCTCGGCCAGCCGTGCGAGCGCGTCGTCGAGCGCAAGCACGTCCACGCTCGCCTGCGGTCCTGCCACCCCGGCTGCATCGTCGAGCGTGATGGCGCGCGCCGACCCGCCACGCTTCGCGGCGCTGCGCGCGCGGGCGTGATCGACGAGGATCGAGCGCATCGCCTTGGCGGCTACCCCGAAGAAATGCGCGCGACCGTTCCACTCAACGGCCGACTGTCCAACGAGGCGGAGATAGGCCTCATGCACCAGGGCGGTGGTCTGAAGCGTGTGCCCTGCCGGCTGCGCGCGCATGAAGCGCCTGGCCTGTCGACGAAGGTCGTTGTAAACCAGCGGCAGGAGTTCATGGAGCGCCGCCTGGTCGCCTGAGGCCCAGGCCTGCAGCAGGTCGGTCACCGAATGGGTCGATCCGGGGGTCATCGCGCCGCCATGCATGCCGAGAAGTGCGAGAAGAGGAGGGGCGCTGCCTCGCCGAGCGTACCTGCCGAGCGGGCCACGTCAGGACACCCCAACGCAGCGGGGAGGCCGGGCTGAGCCTTTTGACGTTCGTTTTTCCGTGTTCAGAGATGGGAAGCCGTGCAGTTGACGTTACCCTGCGGATCTACGATGCGCCACTTCCCGAAGTGTTTGGCTCTGACCGCCTGCTGCGCGACCTCTCTCACGTGGAGACCCTGACGATGCGATCCCTGACACTGACCGGCGCGGCGATGCTGGCTGCTGCCCTACTGACCGCCTGCTCGGCGGACGACGCTCCGTCCGCCCCGACCACTCCCGAGGCTGCGGGACCATTGGAGCCGAAGGTTTCGGGGGTGAACGGGCAGATCGCGTTCAACCGGGGCGGGGATAATGACGTTCTTGTCGCAAATCCCGACGGGAGCAACACCCGGCAGCTCCTGACCAACAGCTGTTGTCCGCACTGGTCGCCGGACGGGAGCAAGATCGCCGCCCTCGCTTTCACCGATCTTGGAACGCTCACCGCTGCCACGCTCAACCCGGATGGGTCTGGCTACGCGATCCTGCCCATCGACGATCCTACTCTGAACGTTGCTCTCGGGGTCTGGTCGCCCGATGCTGCCCGTCTCGCGAGCGAGGGCTGGGACGACGCCGATGCCACCCGCAACGGCATGTATACCCGTCGAGCTTCCGACGGAGGCGGGCTCATCCGGGTCACCTCGAACCCATTCGAAGGAGGTCATGACATTCCTGGCGACTACTCGCCCGATGGGTCCCGCATTGTGTTCGTCCGGGAGAACCCCCTTCGAAAGAGCGGCAACACCGCGGTGTTCGTGGTGAACATCGACGGATCTGGTCTTCGGCGGATCACGCCGTGGGGAACGGGTGGGTCGCCAAGCTGGTCGCCGGACGGGCGATGGATCCTGTTCGACGCTAGGGGGTTCCTGTTCGTCGTCCATCCCAACGGCACTGCGCAGCGGCAGATCCACCTCCACCCCGGGAGCCGGTATTACGCCTACGAGCCAGGCTGGTCGCCCGATGGCGGGCGCATCGTGTTCGGCATGTACCTAAGCTCCACCGGTCAAAACGACATCTTCACTGCAGGGGCAGACGGCACTGACCTGGTTCAGGTCACGAACACGCCCGAGAGCGAGGAAGCGCCGGACTGGGGCCCGCGCAATTAGAGGTAACCCCTTCCTGACCGTGACCGGCTCCTGACGCCCTTCGCCCGAATCCCCCGCCAGGGGCCGGCTCCATCCATCCCGGGTGTTCCGGACAACGCAGGCGAGAGACTTCGAATTCCGCGACACCGACGTAGACCTATGTCCAACGGAACCGGGAAGTATCAAGGCATTCGAGCGCTGGGCAGATGTCGCTCACCACGGCAGAGGGTATCGACCGATACGAGGAGCTGCGTGATCCTGAGCTCGGCTCCTATTCTGGCGACATCCTGATTTCGGCCATGGGAGCGACCAACAGCTCACGAGGAGTTTTCGTGCACGTCACCAAGTAATTCGGTGAGCAGTGAGCCCAACCGTCTGAGCCGTTCTGTCGCGGATTTCCGTGTTACAGGATGTGAGCCAGTAAGGAGCTCGCGCCCCGTCTCCCAGTTCAGGAGCCCTGCATGTCCAAAAGCCGGTTCCTCAGTCGCGTCGCGCTCGCGGTCGCGAGCAGCGCGGTAATCGCGGCCTGCTCCTCCGACACGCCCACCAGCCCCATGACGGCCTCGCCCAGTCTGACGGCGGTGGCCCCTGCGATCGGACTCAGCCCGACGACCTTTCGCCTCTGCTACCCTGGCGGCGGGAGCTCGCGAGTGTGCTGGCCGAGCGGATCTCTGTCCATCCGCAACACCGGGGGTGGGACACTCAATTGGACGGCCACCAAGAGCAAGACGTGGCTGAAGCTTTCACCGAGATTGGGGACCGCGCCGTCCACGATAAAGGTGTCGGTAGACCCCACAGGCCTGCTTCGCGGCACCTACAGTGGCCGGATCACGGTCTGGGCTACCGGAGCGACGAACAGCCCGCAGACGGTCGTGGTGTACTTCACCAGGCGATAGCGCGGGAGGCAGCGAGCCCAGCGGGAAGTGCCATGACGAAGTCTCAGCGCGACGGGCTCCCGACAGCCTTCGCCCGAGGGGCCGCGCGCCTCGAGACATCGCCGCACACCTGCCTCTGCAAGACTCTGGACTTGCAGCGGGTTGGAGGTTCGGAGCTTAGTCAACGAACCAGCCATCAAGGGCCTCGTCGGAGCCAACTAGTCCACGTGTCGCGCAGGGCTTTGAGACCTGACCAGAGCCTGAATCCTGCGGATGTCGCTTTGGAACGGTGACACTGGAGACTCCCAGACAAATTTGGAGAAAGTCGATTGCAGATGACGCACCTCTCCTGGGCTTGACGCGCGTCAGCACGAGACCAAAGAAAATGCCCGGTGCGGTTGCACCGGGCATTGCCCTGACCTTCTCCCCAATGCTGGAGCAGTTAGACTGTGACTCCCGGGGTGAAGACGGGCGCTCGCCACTGCTCGGCGAAGGCGTCCGGGGTCCGGTCGTCCAGGCTGCTGTGGGGCCGGACCGCGTTGTAGTCCTGGCGCCAGTGCTCGATGGTGCGCTGCGCGTCGGCCGGAGAAGCCGTCCAGAAGCCTCTGGCACATGTTCAGGAGAGTCTGGGCCAGCGAGCGGAAGGACCTCCCGCTCAAAGACGTCGCGGCGGTCGGTGGCTGGCGCGACACCAGCACGCTCCTGCGGTATCAACAGCCCGATGCGCGAACGATGCGCGCGGTGGTCGACTTGGAGCGCCACCAGAGACATCCCACACGCCAGACCGAGCCGCGAGTAACTCACACAGTTACTCACACATCTCCCGCAAATAGGCAAAGCGCGACACCGGATAATCCAGCATCGCGCTTCGAGTTGCCCCTCCTGGGCTCGAACCAGGACTTTCCTGATCCAGAGGTGCCGCTGTAATCCCTCGAATTCCGGCAACTTGCCGACCTTTACGCGAGTTCGTGTCACCCAATGCCGGAGTTTGCCGGCTTTCATGCTGGACTTTGCCCTGCTTCGCTCACTCAGATGTCGGAGTTGCCTGGGGCAAGCAAGCACCATAAGACCATCAACAGCATGCGCGCCTTCCACCGAGCGCACCCACGGCATCAACTCGACCAGCACCCGCAGGCAATTTCATTGTCTCCTGATCCGGAGAAGCGCGGTCCGTGCCTCGACCACAAATGGCTGTAGCTCGGGGTCGGCTCGGCGCCAGACATCGACCACGAACTGGTACGAGTCTATCGCCTTCTGACGCTCGCCCAGGCCTTCCGCGATGCGGCCTCGCTCCAGGACGCCGAGGACGAGGATTGGGCCCCGGCCACTCCAAACCCAGCGATCCAGTACCGTTCCCGCCTGCCGAGCCTGCCCACGCGAGGTGAGCAGGCGGGCCTCGATGACCTTCTCATGAGAGCAGTCGTTCACTAAACAGAGCGTGTCCGGAATCGACTGAAAGAAATGAAGAGCACCGAGGGAATCGCTTCGAGCCAGGGCGAGATACGCGGTCGCGGCAGCGTGGAGGTAGCGGCTTTGTAGCTTGCCCCGTGCGCTTCCCTGCGTTCGGACCTCCTGCGCCGCCCGGCGCGCAAACCGCGCCAGCGATGCCGTGTCCCGTCGGGCCAACCACCAGGGAAGCCCTCGCAGTTGCCGCGCGGTGTTCGAATGAGGCATCGGCCACGGTGCCGGATCGAATGCGTGTCCAAAGGTTCCGGCGGCCAGTGATTCGGGTAGCACCCCCAGGAGGCTGAGCGTGAGGAACGGGTCCGCTATATGGGCGAACCGCGATGCGCCCGGGTCCAAGAGTAAGTGCCGATCCACCGCGTACGCCTCGTGAAGGTGGCCCCGGTAGGCCAGCTCGAACGCCAGGATCTGCCGGGACATCAGGGTGTCCGACCAGGGTTCGACACCGCTGCTGCTTCGGTGGGCCATCGCTCGCAGGAGCCGAACCCCGGCTTCGTCCGAGTCGGCCCACCAGCCGAGGCGCTCGAGCCCGGCCTCGAAGAGTACACGGGGGGAGGCGCTGTCGATCATCCGAGCCGCCTCGGGTGTGTGTGACCGCGCGGGATCGAGCATCAGCGCGGCCAGTCGAATCGACGGCGCATTGACGTCGGTCGGGTCGAGGCGGAGGTAGGCGTCGGCATACTTCCGGGCCAAGTCGGGGCGGTTCAACCGAATCGCCAGTTCCACCGTATGCTCGTACGCCGGCGCGAACCCCGGGTCGAGGGCGATCCCCTGGTCGAAGGCCTCGAGTGCCGGGGCGGGGACGCCTCCCAGCGGAGGACTATTGTGAAATCGCGCATCACCGAGCTCATACCACACCTCGGGGTCACCGGGGTAGCGGCGGGCGGCCTCCTCTGTGGTGGAAAGAGCACGATACGTGAACTGGATCAGATCGGCCGGGTCGGTCGCCTCGTCAGCCGCGATCCCAAAGGAGTCGGCGGCGATCAGCATACTGTCCTTGGGAGAAATCCCGCGATTCAGCGTCACCGACTTCCGGAGGTACTCCTCCCTGGGCCGGTATGCATGCGAGCTCGAGGGATGCCAGTCGAGCGCCACCCTCATATGGCGATAGGCAATCGCGAACGTGCTGTCCTGGGCGATGGCCTGGTCGTAATACACCAGGGCAGAGTCCCAAAGACCCCGCCGATAAGACTGCTCGCCGTATAGAAAGGCCTTCAGCGCGGGGAGCGATCTGGAACCGATCGATGCCTGTCGCACCGCTCCGATCGGGCGATCACGTCCCAGCACTTGAAGGATCTTGACCCCGAGCGAGTCGGCCAGGTCTCCGACGTCCGCCGTGTCACCTTTGACCTCGAGGTCGGGCTCGACTCTCTTCCTGACCAGGTCCAGCACCGTCGCTCGAAGGCTGACGGTGTCTCTCACCTTCCTTACGCTCCCGAAGACCACCAGCCCCGCACCGGTGCGGTGGCCGAAGCTCTCGGCCGACACCCGATCGGCGCGGCCGTGCCAACGCTTGAGTCCCACCGTCTGCGGGACGGTGCGCAGTGGTCCGGCACCTTCGAGGTCCCGGGAGAGGATGTTCACCAACCCCTCATGCCAGATTTGTAGCGACGGGTCGAGCACATCGAATGGGGCGATCGCCAGCAGGTTGGGATCGGTCGGCAAATCCGTCCGGCTGCGCCACAGGAGGATTCCTACCGCGGCCACCGCGGCCAGGCCCCAACGGCGTAGCGCGACAAGAGAGCGACGCGGTGGTGTGGCGTCTGGCTCACTCAGGGCTTGGGGGAATTCTCCCGCAGTCGTGAACCGGTCGGCCGGAGCGGCGCGGGCGGCTGGCGGCTGATTCGACGGTCCCGCCCCGTTTCCAGCTACCCCCTTTCCAGCTCCATGGCGGTGCTGGTCGATCCACCCGGATAGCTCCGGCGGCGGATCGGCGCCGAGCTCCGAGCGCACCAGCTCGCCGTAGACCTGACCGCAGCGAAGCGCCTCTGCGCGCTCGCCGACATTGTCCAGGGCAGTCATAAGGCCGAGCGAGGCGTGGGAGCTCAGAGGGTCGAGCTCGAGAAGGCGTCGCCACCAAGCCGCTGCCAGTCGGTGCTCACCACGTGTGTTTGCTTCGGCCGCCAGGACCTCCAACGCACCCCGGCATTGGCTTGCCAGCCGGGCCCGCTCAGTCTCCGCCCAGTCTTCGAACTCCCCGCCCCCATTCAGATAGAAGCCGTCCAGAAATGGCCCGCTGTAGCACGAGACCGCCCGAGTGCGATCGTGCTCCACGAGCGCGCAGGCGAACGATTCGACGTCGCTCGAGATCACGGCGGGGTTGAGGCGGAGCTGAATCGATCCGAGGAAGAGCTCAGGCGCCTGGAGATCACGGCGGAGAGCGTAGCAGGCCTGCCGGAGGAGCCCCCGCCCGTGCTCGGCGTCGGTTTCGGGCCAGAGGGAGGCGATGAGCTTGTCGCGGCTGAGGCCCCGCTGGCCGGCGGCGGCAAGGAGGGCCAGCAGTCCCAGAGTCTTCCTCTGCTGGGCTGCGCCGATGCCAGGGGTGCCGTCGATGTCTACGGAGGGGCCGCCGAACGTCCTGAGGTGGAGCAAGTTGCTCCGTTTGATGGGTCTTTGACGCGCCTCTAACGGGGTGTCTCTAACTTAGCCCCCGTACCGTGAACTTGCGAATTCAGGCGGTACTCACCCAGGGCCAGTTGCCCAGTCAGGAGCCACCTCAATGATTCGCCGCAAACTTTTCATGGCCACCGCCGTCATCGCCTCTGTCGTCAACATGTCTTGCTCGGACACGGCGGCCCCGAACCAGCTGGCAGCGGACGGTTCATCCGCGAAGTCCTCCCGGAAGCACGGAGAGCTACATCTGACGAAGGAGTGTTCGGAATACACGGCCAAGGCCGGTTCTTTCTGCACGATCACGAAATCGAACCTTGACGTAATCACAGTCGGCACTAGGGAATTCGCCCTCAGGGATGCGGATCTGGTCGCCGGCACCCTGAACAGCGATGGCCTCCTCTATGTCAAGGATGGCGAGCTCACGCTCAACCATTGCGACATTTCCAATATTTTCGCGACCGAGGGCGTTATTGGCAACTGCACCTTCTCGGGCGGAATCGGTCATCTCAGCGGGTTCCGCGCGAAGGTGGTCGTCTCGGTCAATAAGGACGACCCCAATAAGGCAGACTTCGACGGGACGTACAGCTTTCGTGACCGCGACTGAGGCGAGACCGAACCTTCGATTTGCCTGGGCCGCCAGGCCGAGCCCCAAAACAAAGGCCCGGGGATCTCTCCCCGGGCATTGCCCCTCCTGGGCTGGATCCGAAGCGCCGCAGGCGCGGAGGACGAGACCGAAAAGAAACGGCTCCCGCTGTTGCGGGAGCCATTGCCCCTCCTGGGCTCGAACCAGGACTCTCCTGATCCAGAGTCCTCCGGCCGGGGCAGCCTTTCCGGACAACTTGTAGGGATACGGCCACTTTCCGAGCATCGGTGCCCGTATTACTGCCGTCGTTTGCCCGGTTCTGCCCGGAGAAACTACGGCAAAACTACGGCGGTCCTGACTGACTGATCCGGAACAAGCCTAAGGGCGAGCGACACTTCCTGGCAATCTGCGATCATTTGCGACACATTCCAGTCATCCCCGCCAGGCAGTGCCATGACCACAGTCGACTTGCTCCTCACGGACGCGCTGCGCGACCGCTACGTGATCGAGCGGGAGCTCGGCCGCGGCGGCATGGCCACGGTCTACCTGGCCCAGGACCTCAAGCACGATCGCTCGGTGGCCCTCAAGGTGCTGCATCCCGAGATCGCCGCCGGCATCGGTACCGAACGCTTCCTCCGCGAGATCCGCCTCACCGCCCGGCTTCAGCACCCTCACATCCTGCCGGTCTTCGACTCCGGCGCAACAGCCGGTCACCCCTGGTACACCATGCCCTACGTCCGGGGCGAATCGCTGCGCGATCGCCTGCGGCGAGAGGTCCAGCTCTCGGTCGAGACGGCGGTGGAGATCACCCGCCAGGTGGCCTTCGCCCTGGCGTACGCCCACCGCGAGGGGGTGGTGCATAGAGACATCAAGCCGGAGAACGTGCTCCTGAGCGAGGGGCAGGCGCTGGTGGCGGACTTCGGCGTGGCCCGCGCAGTCGGGGCGGCCAGTGAGGAGCCGTTGACTGGCACCGGGATGGCCCTCGGAACCCCGGCCTACATGGCGCCGGAGCAGGCCAGCGCCAGCCAGGTCGATGAGCGAACCGACGTGTACGCCCTGGGGTGCGTGCTCTATGAGCTGCTGGCGGGGGAGCCGCCGTTCACCGGCCCCACGCCGCAGGCGATCGTGGCCAAGCGCTTCGCCCAGCCGGCCCCCTCAGTCCTGATCGTTCGGCCGACTGTGCCGCGGAGCGTGGACGAGGCGATTCGGAAGGCCATGGCTCCGGTGCCGGCCGACCGCTTCTCCGGTGTGGCAAAGTTCGCCGAGGCACTCGACCGGTCGTCACTTCCGGCCATGGGTGGTACCGAGGCGGCCGTGCATCGCTGGAACCGGCTCACCCGGCACAAGGCCACGGCAGTCGGTGCGCTCGCGCTGATCGGCCTGGGCGCCGCTGCGACGCAATACCTGACGCGTTCCCGAGAGCTCCCGCCGAGAGAAACGCTGCTCGGGGCGGGCATCCTTACCCAACGCGAGCGGCTCCTCCTAGCGGATTTTGGCACTCGGCAGGTCGACAGTGGTCTGGGCGGAGTCCTGACCGAGGCGTTCCGCATCGATCTCGCACAATCACCGGTGGTGACCCTGGTTCCCCCGGGCCAGGTGGCCGAGGTGCTCGCCCGCATGGAACGGCCGGACACGGCAAGGCTCGATCCGGCACTCGCGCGCGAGATTGCCGTTCGGGAAGGGATCAAGGCGGTCGTGACCGGTGAGATCGCCAGAGCCGGCCCGCAATACGTGCTGTCAGCTCAGGTCATTGCTGCGAAGGACGGGGAGGTGCTGACCGCCCATCGCGTAACGGCGCCGGACTCCACCCGGCTGATCGCAGCGGTCGACCAGCTGTCGGGAGAACTGCGGGCAAGAGTCGGCGAGTCGCTGAGGTCTATGGATCGCGAGCCGCCGCTCGAGCGGGTCACCACGGCCTCGCTGCCGGCCCTTCGGCAGTACAGCGCGGCCGTGCGGGCCGGTGATCATGAGGGGAATTTCGAGAAGGCAACTGCCCACTTGGAGGAGGCCGTCGCGCTCGACACGGGGTTTGCCATGGCCTACCGGACACTGGGCATGTACGCCGCCAACATCGGGAAGCTGGACCGGGTCTTTGAGGGCTACGGTGCGGCGATGCAGCGCCTCGACCGGCTGACCGATCGGGAGCGGCATTTTACTCTTGGTGATTACTACATCGTCGTAAAGCCCGACCTCCCCAGAGCCGCCACCGCCTACGAGGCGATCCTCGAGGATTACCCCAATGATCGGGAGGCACTCAACAATCTGGGCAACGTGTATTTCGGCTTGCGCCGATTGGCACAAGCTGAGTCCCTCTATCAGCGCGCCGTCGCCGTCGACTCTTTGTATGTGTCGGGCTACAACAACCTGATGCTGACCCAGATTACCCTCAAGAAATGGGACCAGGGGCAGACCACCTATGAGCAGATGATCCGGCACCTCCCCAACGTGCCGTACCTTCGCGAGCTCGGCATTCGACTGGCGGAGCGGCGCGGCGACTATGCCACCGCCAGGGCTCGAGCCCAGGAGCTCCTCGAGCACTTCGGCGCAGACGCTGGCTCCCGCGCGACAGGGCACCGGCACCTGGCCATCGTGGCGGCCGTGCGCGGGCAGTTGATCGAGGCGGAACGCCACCTGCGTGAGGCCATGTCGGCACGCCTCAAAGCAGGGAGGACCAACTCCTACTCCTACTTCGTCGAGGTGATCCTCTTGGCCTCCCTGAGGGCTGCCGTCGCCGGCGAGCCGTCGCGGGCCGTCAGCGAGCTGGAGCGCGCGCTCGCCCAGCGTCCGCTCCGCTCGCTACAGCCTATGGATCGCCCCTACGTCGAGCTCGCCACTGCGTTCGCGATGGCTGGCAGGGTCAATCGTGCCCGGGCACTCCTCGCCGAGTACGAGCAGGTAAGGGATCCCCGATGGCGCGGCGGTGGGATCATCGGCACCGACCACCGAAGGGCCGCGCTGGAGCTGAGCTGGGGCCATGTTGCTCTGGCTGAGCGGCGCTGGCCCGCGGCGATCGCGAGATTTCAAGCGGCGGTCGCTGAGGGAGCTACTCCGGCCTTCGGGTTGCCGGACCTGGGACACACCTATGACCTCATGGGGCAGGTCGACTCCGCCATCGCGGTCTATGAGCGGTACCTGGATGCCCCGGATGTCCTCGATGAGTTGGGCGGCTTGGACAGGGGGACCTTCGCCATCGAGCTCGCCGGCATCTATCGACGAATGGGCGAGTTGTATCGGCAGCGTGGCGAGAGCGGGAAGGCGAGAGCGTACTCCACCCGCTTCGTGGAGCTGTGGAAGGATTGCGACCCCAAGCTCCGGCCCCAGGTCATCCAGGCGCGCCAGATGGCACAAGGTCGCGACTAGCTGCCAGAGGAACCTGCTTCCAAGGTCAGAAGCCCACCACCATACCCAGCCGCGCGCTCATTGGCTCTTGATAGCGGGTCACCGCCCCGTAGTTGGGGTTCACTTGGGTCAGCCCATTGTCCAGATAGTGAAGCTGCTCATAAAAGAGCACCTCGCGCGGGCTGCCGAGATTGAAGACATCCAGGAGGAAGCGTGGGCGGAGCCGGGCGCCGAGTGCAACCGGCAGATTGTACTCAGCGTGTAGATCCAATGACCAGATCGTCGGTGTCCGGCCCACCGACCCGCGCGAGCGCACGAAGGCAGTGTAACCCCCGCCTGCCGCCGAGGTCGCCAGCTCGCTCCGCGGCGTCCCCGAAGCGACGGTCAGAAAACCGCCGACCGTAGCCCCAAAAGACAGATCATAGCTTGCGACAAACTTCGCAACGTGAGTTCGGTCATTGGGCAACAAGCCGTACGCATCATCGGTCACCAAATCGGGAACGTCGTACTGCGGTCCCGAATTCGGCGCCGGCTGCAAGTAGTCCGTCGCGAACAGCCCGGTGTAGTTACCGACGTTTTCCGAAAGCACGTATGACGCCAGCAGGTAGAGCGGCCCGGGAGTGGACCGCTCGACACTCAGCTCCAGCGCGGTATACCGTTGCTGCGCACGCGGCATGGTCGCGAGTGGCCCCCGGCCTGGATTGCCCATCTGGTACACCGAGTCGCCAGGCGGGACGCCGTCTTCAATGACCCAGCGCAACTTCCGGTAGGTGCCATGGACGCCGACCTTGACCTCGGTGCCTACCCTTCGCTCATACCCAAGCGTGACCTGGTCGTAGTGCTGACCAACCACATCCTGTGTGGCCGGTACGTCACTGAAGTTCAGGTCGGCCAGCACAACTCCATTGGCGGAGTCGACAAGTGGATTCTGGGGAAACTGCCGGACCAGCAGCGATCCGGTGGAATTCCAGAAGATCTCGGCAAGGGGCGGTACCTGTTCGAAGAAGCGACCGGCGCTGGCGAACA